>QNER01000516.1 GCA_003646175.1 Candidatus Parabeggiatoa sp. nov. 1 | reverse complement strand
TGGGAACTTGCGCCTTTTCACCAGAATAACAACGAGCAAGCCCTGAAGGGGCAATTTAAAATTTTAATGCGCCCTTTCAGCACCTGGGGCGTTGCCCCAGGCTATAATAATTCGCCCCGTTGGGGCTGAGTACTTACAAATGTGTTTATATTTAACACCCCAGATTTATCCCTAGGCGATTGGGGTTTCCACCGCTTTTAATGGCACCCAATAAATCACCAGCCTGACGCAGGTTTTTTTCGGTCTGTGATTACTCAATCTCCCCCCAGCGCGGTAGTAACGTATGAGCAATCTCCAAATGATCTAGAATTCGTGACAATAAAATCCACCAGATCACTGACGCTGTTTGGATGATGATAAAAACCCGGATTCGCCGGCAATATTACCGTCCCCAATTTTGTCAAGCGCAACATGTTTTCCAAATGAATAACAGATAAGGGCGTTTCTCTGTGTACCAAAATCAGCTTACGTCGCTCTTTTAACACCACATCGGCAGCGCGATCAATCAGATTTCGGCTAAAGCCATTGGCAATCGCCGCAAGTGTACCACTGGTACAAGGACAGACAACCATGGCTCGCGGCACAGCACTGCCACTCGCCAATGGGGCTGTCCATTCTTCGCGCCCAAAGACTTTTAATTGCCCAGGAGTCGCCTGATAACGCTCGCTTAAAAATGATTGCATCGCTGTTGGGCGCGACGATAACTTTAAATCGGTTTCCTGATGAATAACCATCTGTGCTGGGGCAGACACTAACAGATACACAGTTTGTTTTGCCACAATCAATTGCTCCAACAAGCGCAGCCCATACGCTGCCCCAGAGGCTCCCGTCATGGCTAAAGTAATGGCAGATTGAGTCATAGCCTAGTGTCCATCCAAAAATGTATGTGTTTTCTCTTCCAATCTTGACGCTAGTGCAGGATAGCTCCAATCTTTTTGGAAGGTGGTAAGTACTGAACCATAAATTTTCGGGTATTATGAATTTTTGCCCACCGAGTAACGTCTTTTTGTTGCCCACCAAGATGGTATATATTTTCAGAAAAAGATTTTCAATCTAAACCTCCGAGGTTTGGCAACGCTCTACGGTTTTTGGCCAAAATGATTTATCTGACAAACTATAGCAAGATGGTGGGCAACAAAAAGACGTTACCCACCCTACAAAATACCTGAAAATTTGTGCTTCAGTACTTAGCTAAGAAGTGGCCTTGGAATTGGAGCGATCTTGCACTAATCCATTTAAGCTTTACTTGCACTCTCGTCAGTTTGTCCAGCGTGCCAAATTCGCTTGGCTATCAATGATGCAATGTTTATCGGTACAAGGGCAGGCTTCAATAGTGACATGGGTAAGTTCACCAAAATCAGCCAGCAATTTTTTATAATGTTCTGGCGATTGAAGATGATGTGTAACGATTGAGATAATAGCTGCCGAATGCTGTGGTGCTATTCGCCAAATATGTAAATCGGCCACTTGATTATCCGCATCAGCCTCAATAGCACTTCGTACTTTTGATAAGGTTGCTGAATCTACCTGACTATCCAACAAAATCCCACTGGTATCTCGTAACAATCCATAAGACCATCGAGTAATCAAAACCGCCCCGACAATACCCATGATGGGATCTAACCATACCCAACCAAATGCCTTACCTGCCAATAGCGCAATAATTGCCAGTACTGAGGTTAAAGCATCTGTTAAAACATGAAGATAGGCCGCGCGGAGATTATGATCTTTATGATGATGATGTTCATGGGCGTGCCCATGATGATGCTGCCCTTGTAGTAAAAACATACTGAGTAAATTGACACCAAACCCCAGTACGGCAACCACGATGGCTTCATTAAATTGAATCGGCTGCGGACTCACCAAACGGTGCAATGATTCTATGCCCATCAGTAATGCCACCACCACCAGCACCACGCCACTCGCAAAACCACCTAATACGCCTACCTTACCCGTCCCAAAACTATAACGTGTATCATTGGCATGGCGACGCGCATAGCTATAGGCAAATACCGTGATGCTTAAAGCTGCCACATGGGTGCCCATGTGCCACCCATCGGCTAACAAAGCCATTGAGCCATAAATAGAACCTGCGACAATTTCTACTACCATCGTGATGGCAGTTAATAAAATGACTTGCTTAGTTTTTCGCTCACCGTGGGTATGATCAATATTAAATTTGTGCGTGTGAGTCCATTGTTCTAGGGGATGAATGTGCATGATTTCTAACCTTATGGAGTGCCAGGCGCATATTGCACTTATTTTGTCAACGCTGCCAATAAACGATGATGGATATTCTCAAAGCCACCATTACTCATAATCAAAATATAATCACCGCTGCGGGCGGTGGCTACCAAATGCCCAATTAAAGCTTCTACTTGATTGAATACTCGCCCATTATGCAGAGAGTTAGCCACTTGAGACAGTGCCCAATTGAGATTGTTGGGTTGGTATAATACCACCGCGTCAGCACCCATTAAAGCGGAAGCGAGTGTGTCTTTATGAATGCCCATCCGCATAGTATTAGAACGTGGTTCTAACACCGCAATAATCTTTTGTTGTCCCACCCGTTGTCGTAAGGCTTCAAGTGTCACAGCAATCGCAGTGGGATGATGGGCAAAATCGTCATACACGCTGATGCCATTAACTACCCCCCGTAATTCCAAACGCCGTTTAACATGCTGAAATTTTCCCAATGCCTCACAAGCATAAGCGACGGGCACATCGACATGATGTGTACTGGCAATTGCCGCTAATGCATTATGAACATTATATTGTCCAATTAAATCCCACTTCACTTCTCCCATCAACTTATTTTTATACCACACCTCAAAATAACTGTTATCTTGAGTTAAGGATTTTGCGTACCAATCGCTGTTAGCATCGCCAATCGTTTCTCGTGGTGTCCAACAGCCTTGTGCCAGCACGTCCTCAATTGCAACCTGTTGATTCTGATGGATAATCAAACCCTTGCTGGGGACTGTGCGTATTAGATGATGAAATTGCCGTTGGATAGCCGCTAAATCGGAAAAAATATCCGCATGGTCAAATTCCAGATTATTCAAGACTAAAGTGCATGGGCGATAATGCACAAACTTGGAACGCTTATCAAAAAAGGCCGTATCATACTCATCTGCCTCCACCACAAAAAACCGTTTTTTCCCTAAACACCATTCTTCCCCCAAACGAGCTGACACGCCAAAATTTTCTGGCACCCCCCCAATTAAAAACCCCGGCGATCGGCCAGCCTGTTCTAAAATCCATGCCAGCATACTAGAAGCTGTCGTTTTACCATGCGTCCCTGCCACCGCCAGTACCCAACGGTTAGCTAACACATGTTCAGCCAACCACTGTGGGCCTGAAATATAGGGCAAGCCTCGATTCAGCACGGCCTCAACTTCTGGGTTACCGCGTGATAAAGCGTTGCCTATTACCACACAATCCGGGGGTGGCTCCAAATGTTCTGCTAAATAACCAGAGCGACACTCAATGCCTAGCGCTTCCAATTGCGTACTCATGGGTGGATAAGTTGTAGCATCTGATCCGGTTACCATATAACCAAGTTCTTTGGCAAGCACCGCAATACCCGCCATGAAGGTGCCACAAATGCCTAAAATATGTACGTGCATGTTACTTTACAAATGGAACTAATTGACTTTGAATAGTAAAGGATAAAGAAGACATGAGCACCGTTAACAGGACTCCGATGAAAAAAGGTACTGTCAAAGCATGGCGCAGGATATGAGCATTCACCACAAAATTCCACACGATTAAACCCAATAGCAGCAACAATGGGAAACTCATATCGCTCTCATAGAATTCAAAAAGAGATAGCACCGGAAAAATAAATATTCCCAACACACAATTGGCACCTGCCAGTGCCGTGAGTGTTTGAATAATCCGTGCGGAGCAACGAGCGACATACAACAAACTGCTCGTTAGTACTACAAGCAAACCGGTATCCACGATACTTGATAATATAGCTTCGCTTATTGAGGAACGAGTTAGTGACAATGTCCCAACACTGAGAACCGTATAAAATAATAAACATATACCTAACAAAACATTAGAGCGGGGTAAATCCTGCGGTGCCAGACGCAAACGGCAAATATCAAAAAAGGATAACCAGAGAATATGTAATGAGTGCATTTTTTTTGTCAGTTGTCAGTTTTCAGTTTTTAGTGGTTAGTGCTTAGGAACGTGCATAAGATCGAGCTAGCGTTGTGCGTAACATGAGTAAATAACTTCACGGATACCATCCCTGAGAAGAGATCGTATCTGGGGTGGTGAAAATCAGGTGCAATAGTACAACAGAGTTGCTACAAAAACGGATAAAAATAAAATGAACGAAAACGGTTTTCTTAAAATTCATCAAAAGGTTAGGTTCGATTTTGAACCTATAAAAGTCACAGCAGTTGAGCTATTGGAGCCTATTCATAGATTAGGGCAATTAATTGAACACTATCCGTTTTTTTCGTGTATCCGTTGTACTTGTCCGTGAAAAAGGAAATGCGCCTAGCAGAAACTTGGTTTTTTGTCCTTACAGTTTCAATTAGAAATAACATTATTATATAATAATTTACAAATCATTTTTATAATTATGAGAAATAAATGATTAATCACCAATAGTCAATTACCAATTATAGGCAAAAGTTTTTGCGCGCAAAAACTTTTGCTTCAAAACCAATTACCGCCCTACAAAATCACAGGCTTATAACCGTTATCAGCCCAAAACAACCGTTTGTCAGAAATTTACCGACGAAAACTTTTTTTTCGACTATGTTTAATAATGTAAGGTGAAATCTTCTTATTATAGTTATAACTTTTTTTGTTGAATTTTTTTGTTGAAACTTTGTTTACCCTTTAGAGCATTGTTTTGTTAGACGTTTTTGAAATAGATCGCTTCATATGAAGGATCACACGTTTATGTGCTGCAAAAAAATTTTTTGAATAGGGGGTTGAACACAATAAGTCTATTCCCATATTTTGGTACGAGGCGAGCCATTTTTTGAACGCTTTTCACAACAAAAAAATTGATAATCATGATAAATTGATAATCATGATAAATCGGTTGGTTATGTGATATATTATTTATTCATTCTACTCATACTTCATAACTAAAAACTTATAACTTATATAAAGCGATACTTTGCAATAGATGACTCACCCTTCAAGAGATCGCAAATGTAACGAAACGGATGCTATCCTTTCTTAAGGATAGTATCCGTTTTAACTAGCAATTTTTGTTTTTTTACACCTCATTTTAACGGAGTTTCATTATGAAAAAGAAACCACTCGCTGTGGCAATCCAAACCGCCCTATTATTGGCGGCGGGGAGTACCAGTCTACCTACTTTCGCTGCGCCTTATGATCTGGTTTCTGGGGAGGAAACCCAAAACCATTTGTCTCTAATTCTGAAAAAAAAGGACGATGACAAGAAGGGCAAGGATGATCCGAAGGGCAAGGATGACAAGAAGGGCAAGGATGACCCGAAGGGCAAGGATGACAAGGATGACCCGAAGGACAAGGATGACCCGAAGGGCAAGGATGACAAGAAGGACAAAGATGACAAGGACAAGGACAATTTTGACATAGTCTTGTTAGATGCCGAAGGTATCAAGGGATTTACGACTGACGACCTTACATCCTTAACCGGCGAACGGTTTATCCTGTTTATTGAACAGTTGACCAAACTCAGTGATGAGTTGGACGACGAAACCAAGGCGCAGGTATTTTTTGCCCTTGATCAAACCCAGTTCCAGACCATTTTTGTCTCCGGGTTCGAGAAGAAGCACGGTAAGGACCACAAGAAGTTCGAGAAAGAACTGAAGGAGGATCTGAAGGAGTTCTACAAAGCCTACTTACCCGAAGGCATTAAGGCCGATGTCAAAGTCAAAGAAGACAAAAAGACAAAG
>QNER01000515.1 GCA_003646175.1 Candidatus Parabeggiatoa sp. nov. 1 | reverse complement strand
CTTGATTTTGGGCATGGATGCGTTTTTGGGTTTACCCCAGTGGCATAAATGGGAACGTCTTATCACTTTAGCCAATCTGTTAGTGGTGCATCGTCTGGGTGCCGACTTGCCCGAAAAACACACTATGCAGGATTTCTTGAAAGCATATCAAGCTGATAGTCATGAGGCATTGAGCAAGCAAACCGCAGGTGCCTTATGGATAGAAGAAATCCCTATTTTAAATATTTCCGCGACACAAATTCGCGGCCTCATTGCGGCGGGTAAAAATACCCGTTATTTGCTTCCCGTCGCGGTTTTAGATATTATTAATACCCATCAGCTTTATCGCTAACCCTTTGATGATTATGGATACTGAAAAACTCCTCACCCTCGTAAAAAATGCTTTAGAAGACAAAAAAGCCACAGATATTAAAGTCCTTAATGTGCGCAAATACTGTAGTTTCACGGACTTTATGGTAGTTGCAACGGGCAAAAGCGCACGTCAAACTATTGCGCTTGCTCAACATGTAGTGGAGCAGGCGAAAACTTCTGGGCATCGCCCTTTAGGGGAAGAAGGCAGCAATACTGGCGACTGGGTATTAGTTGACTTAGGCGATCTCATCGTACATGTGATGCAACCGGAAACCCGCGAGCTTTATCAACTGGAAAAACTGTGGAGTGAGATCGGCGGGGATACTCGGCTCAATCAACTGAGCGGATAAAAACAGTTATCAGCTCGACGCAATTTTAAAGGGGTTTTAAAGCCCCTTCGGTGCGAAATTAATATAGCCAGGGGCAACGCCCCTGGAACTAAATATTACGCAATCGGGAAACGCTATATCAAAAAATCCGTCAATCCGTTGTACTTATTATCAATTATGCCCCTTATATCAAAGTATGAATCAAATGAATATAGTGGTATTGGATGGTTATGCCCTGAATCCAGGTGATTTAAGCTGGGCACCTTTGCAGTCCTTAGGGCACTGTGAAATTTATGAACGCACCCCTGTCGAAATGGTTGTGCAACGCGCCGTTAATGCCGAAATTGTTTTTACTAACAAGACATTACTCACTCGCAGTGCGATTGCCCAACTGCCTAAGTTACAATATATCGGTGTGCTAGCAACCGGCTACAATGTTGTGGATATTCAAGCCGCTCGTGAGCGGCAGATTCCTGTCACTAATGTGCCCGTTTATGGCACACAATCTGTGGCACAACAGGTATTTGCGTTACTGTTGGAATTAACGCGACAAGTTGGTTTACACGCATCAGGCGTACGGGCGGGACGTTGGAGTCATCAAGCCGATTTTTGCTATTGGGATAAGCCAATGATTGCATTGGAAAGTTTGACGATGGGTATTGTTGGCCTTGGCACGATTGGCCAAACCGTTGCTAGACTGGCACAAGCTTTTGGCATGTCGGTGCTGGGTTACCAACGCACTCCCAAACCAATTGCCGGCGTAACATGGGTCGATTTAGACAACCTATTTCGGCAAAGCGATGTGATCAGTTTACACTGTCCGCTTACGCCAGAAACTCAACAGTTAGTCAATGCCCAAAGTTTGGCCTTAATGAAACCATCGGCCTTTCTGATCAATACCAGCCGAGGCCCGTTGGTTGATGAAGATGCTTTGGCGCAAGCGTTACAAAGTGGGCAAATTGCCGGGGCCGGCTTAGACGTATTAACCGTTGAACCGCCTAAACCGGATAACCCTTTGTTTAACTTACAAAACTGTTTTATTACCCCGCATCATGCTTGGGCCACTCAAACAGCGCGGCAAACCTTATTAGATATTGTCGTGGCGAATCTCCAAGCGTTTCTTAAAGGTAATTCGCAAAACGTGGTTAATTGAACTTGGAGTCCAAGCTTTAGCTTGGTAGTGCCAAACTAAAGTTTGGACTCCAAGCCATTACCCATTACCTCAAACTCAGCCAAACATTTCGTGAGTAAGATTTTTAAACCAGCTATGGGCGTAAACCACTTCACGTTTTCTATCTTCGGCAGAGGCATCCATAGGTGACAGTCCATCAGCCCCTTCAACGGGTGCAATCATCTTACCTTTTAAGCGATAGACTGTGGCTACAGAAACGCCATAGTCTTTGCCGATAATGCTATAGCACGTATTGAGATAGGAGGGTGTCCCCATTTCTTTGTCGGAGAGTGCCGCCACCACCGCCATCGCGCAAACTTGGGCTTGAGAATAGGCCGCGTGGGCAGACTTGGGCATTTTGCCGGCTTGGGCTGCATCGCCAATGACATGAATGCCTGGTTGCTGCAAAGATTCAAAAGTCTTTTTATTGATCGGACACCAACCTTTTTGATTCACTAAGCCAGCAATAACCGCTATTTTTCCTGCTTGTTGTGGTGGAATGACATTGATAACGGCTGCGGTATGTTTATCTTCAAAATCACCAGTATACACGGCCATTTGCTTAGCATCGACTCGCACCACCTTACCTTCCTTGGAAGATGGCAACCATTCAATCATGCTGTTGCCGGTGCCATAGCCATAGAGTTTTTTCCAGCCTTGGATAAACAGTTGTTGTTTAGGAAATGCTTCATTACCATCTAAAATCAATATTTTAGATCTCGGCTTGTGTTGTTTCAGGTAATGGGCAATCAAGCTGGCTCGCTCGTAAGGCGCGGTGGAACAACGAAAGGGTTTAGGTGGCGGTGCAATAATGACGGTGCCACCGTCTTTCATGGTTTCTAATTGTTTGCGTAGCGTGATCGTTTGTGAGCCGGCTCGCCAAGCATGGGGCATCTTATCAACGACGCTTTCATCATAACCTTCAATGGCATCCCATTTAAAATCAATACCCGGCGAAATCACAAGGCGATCATAACGGAAAGTGTAGCCCTCTTGGGTAGTGACGGTTTTTTCGGCGGGCTTGATGTTATTGACATAGCCACGCACGACTTTAATACCATGCTGGCTCAGTCCCTCATAGCCAAATTTAATGGAACCAATCGTGCGTTCCCCAGCCAAGATTTCATTACTCATAAAGCAGGTGTAATAGTACTCATTTGGCTCAATCAAAGTGACTTCAATAGATGGATCGGCCTTGCGAATATACTTGGCAACCGTCGCGCCCCCCGCCCCGCCGCCAACCACCACGACTTGCTTCTTAGCAGCGCAAGAAGTTATACCACCAACCATACCGGCTGCAGTAGTACCCATTGCGATTTTGATGAAATTTCTACGGGTTATCTGAGACATATCTGGCATTTTCCCCTTTATTTCTGGTTACCACAGTCGATTGCCATTAATCATCGTCATGGTCATTAATGGTCATCTCAAAATGTTTATTAATCATCGTCGACATCGGTTCGGGTTTGGCTACCATAAAAATGAACGATGTCATTAATACTTTCTTCGCCATTGCCCTTAATCATTTTCCGTATCTGTATTTTCATTTTTCTGGGCATGTTACGGGCATTGATCTGAAAATCGGCTAGGCTCAATTGCAGATAGGGCATCCATTGTCCCGCGAGGATGCCTGAAGCTTGGTAATCCGTATAACCATTATCTTGATGGCATCTTTCACAGTATTTTTCGTGGAGTATCGCACCTTTTTTGACTTTCGCCGTATTCACGAGTTGTGGATAACGCACAAACGGTTGTTTAGCGAAATACTCGGCCATCCGTTGGAAATCTTTCCCGGTGTAGCCTTTGGCAATGCGTCCCATGATGGTTGAAGGACGTTCACCATCTTTATACTCCGTCATGATTTGAACGAAAGTATCATTGTCTAAGCCGGCAATGGTAGGCGTAGTCGGCCCCAGACTAGAACCATTATAGCCATGACAACTAAAACAGGTACCCACCAACATATATAAACTGCCATCATCGGCCCAAGTTGTCGTGTTGATCATTAGCCCACTTGCGAGTAGTAAGGCATATCTTGTTGTTTTGTAAGTCATAATAGGCTTATTCTTTGGTTATGAATGGCATACGAAAGGCGATTGATTATAGCGTGTTTCTACTTTGTGTCAAACCCAGCAATTACAAAACCTTCAAGGTTTCCAAAACATAGCGTGTTTCTACTTTGTGTCAAACCCAGCAATTACAAAACCTTCAAGGTTTCCAAAACCTTGAAGGTTTCTAAGTTCCCAGGGCGCTGCCCTGGGCTTTAATAAAGCGCCCTTTCAGGGCTGAGTAGTTACACTTATTTTTTCTTTCCTAATTCCTAATGTCTGAATCAGAATTTTCAGAATAAATGATTAGATTATACTTATTTGGGATTGAAAGCCTATTTTTAATCAGATTAAGTACAGCGCATTGAAGGATTTGACGGATTATCCGAGAATCAAGTCGCTGTATTAATCATAAATAATCTGATAATGAAATCAATCCGCTGTACTAATCACAATCCGAACAATCCGTAAAGAAGCTGTACTTAGTTTAGAGGAAACTCAAAAATGAGAGCAAAAATTGCGCTTACCATAACTGTCGTTCTTTTGTGCCTTATTAATATACCCGTATTGGGGCTTCCAAACATTGATAACACGGTGGCTGTCCACCGTTTATCTCATTATGCGCCTTATGTCTTGCGGGATGATAAGGATGAAAATATTTTTTATTTACCATTGACTCGTCTCGCTATTGCCGGCGCCGACGATGATCCCAGTCAGCCGGACTTTTCATTTGTTTACTTGCCGGCGGGGCTTATCATTCAATTGGGTGTTCAGGTGTCCATCGATAAAGCGGGTTTACGGCCTTTGATAGCGGAAATCAAAGCCAAAAATCCGGCAGCGCGGTTTCGTTATTTACCGGTGGAGACGGGCCGATTTATGCCCACCCTCCGTAACAGTATGGGTATCGACGCTTATGTCACAAGCCAAACCGATTTTAACATTGCTCATAATGATCCCAGACAAAAGCGGGAGCTGAGTTTCTTTTTTACCCAATCCATCGCTGATTTGATCGTGCTTTCGATAGCCAATGGTGGGGGATTTGCGATAAACTATGAATATCAATTCAAAGCCAGTGTCACGCCATCTTCAGCGCGGGTTAAAATCCACTGGGGAGAAATTGAGCAATTCATTGCAACTCATAGTCCTGTCGGCACATTGTTTTCGGCCTCGGGGATCAATGAATGGGTGCGGCAGATGAATGCCAACCTGGTTATGTCCATTGAGTTAATAGGTGATAGCGGCCATTTAGGGGCTATTCTGAAACAAGTAACGGCTTTGATTCGGGAAAGTTGTTTTCGGCCGGTTTCTACTACCGGCACCAATAGGATGTCAATAGGATTTGAAACACGTCCAAAGGGTTGCGAGAATAAATCGGCCGAATTTTTTTACCAAACCGCACCGATAGAGGAATTTACCGCATTAGCCGGCTTTCAGTTGCCGGGGATGTGTATTTCTCACCCGGATCATTTTCGTTTTATGGACAAAGATGGGCAATTGGTTAAAGGTTGCCCGGATGGTATTTATGGCGCGGATGGCGTTGGGCTTCGCGTTTTAACCAAAACGCCCACGATACAGAGAACCGAGATTCCTGAGCCGATTACTTCCAAATAGTAACGACAGGGATTGTATATAATAAGGGATTTGCTTATGAAGGGATTTTAAGTAAGTCCCCGGTAAAAACCTTCAAGGTTTGCCAAACCTTGAAGGTTTGGCGCGAAAATTTTCTGGACAAACGAGACGGACAGGAGTCCAAACTTTAGTTTGGGCTGTCAGGAGTCCAAGCTTTAGCTTGGGTTTGCCAAACTAAAGTTTGGACTCCTAAACACATTAAAGGAGTACGATTATGAAACCAGCCAAATTACCAAAAATAGCCAAACTGTGGCTATTGGTTGCCACTTTGATAACACCACTGGCGGGCATCGCTGAACCGGCTGATATCACAGTTGATGCGATCATTCCAGAAGGGCGATTTGTGATGTTTTATGTCACCAATTTTGAAGAGCAAGATTTTCACTGTGCTTTTATTCGG
>QNER01000514.1 GCA_003646175.1 Candidatus Parabeggiatoa sp. nov. 1 | reverse complement strand
GTTAAAATGAAAATTTATGGTTCAGTACTTAAGAAAGGATTTTAAAGCTATATTGATTTTTGAGGTGCACTGACTTGAAGATGTGATAAAACCAAAATGGGAAATTGGGAATTTAGAATGGGGAAGCAAAAAATGTCAAAAAACTTCTTTCTATATGAACCATTCCTCATTCCCTATTCCCCATTTTTGCGTTAAGCCTTATGGTTGATAGGCATACCAAGCAATTCCTTCATGTCGCCACATCTCTTCTGGAGAATTGGCGATGATAGCGTCTTTTTCCGCTTCATAAACCGTAAAAAAATGTGCTTGATTGATATCGGACCAAAAACGGTGAACGGCTGAAGCACCCTCTGGTTGCTTTCCTTTTTCGTAAGCATAGTAAGCCACACCCTCAAATCTCCAAATCTCTTCAGGATAATCGGCGATGATAGCGTCTTTTTCCACTTCACTGATGGTAAAAAAATGCACTTGATTTGCATCTGACCAAAAACGGTAAATGGGTGACGTACCATCCGGTTGCTCCCCTTTTGAATAAGCGTAATAAGCCGCTTCTTCAAAACGCCAGATTTCTTCTGGATAATCGGCAATGATAACGTCTTTTTCCACCTCACTGATGGTAAAGAAATGCACTTGATGTGTTTCTGACCAAAAACGGTAAACCGGACTTAGGGTATAAACCGGTTCAAGTTCAGGTTCAGGTTCAGGTTCAGGCTTAAAGTATTGTCCGTCATTATCATTGACAGCCACATTGCCAATTTTGTCCACCGATTGAATGAAGAATTCGGTATCCGCAGTGGCAGCAAACTCACCAGTCCACGTCTCGTCGCTGCCCGTCAAATTAACACTCTTCCAAGTCCCTTTCCCATCGGTATAAGCCACCACCACCTCTTTAATCCCGGAAGCGTCGCTGGTTGTCACAGTTACCGTCGCGGTGTCGCCGCTTAAACGGCTATCTGTTAGAGAAACCGTTGGAACAGTCCAATCACTACTGGCACTGGCAGAATAGTAAACATAAAAAACCATGTCGTCAAAAAGCCGCTGTTGAGCCATCTTTGAATGGTATTGTCCCGCCGTCACCACCAGCATTTCTTTCCTCATTGCGTTGAGTTGTACCGTGTGCGGTGTGAAGAAAATCGATGGATACCACCCGGGCGCGTTAAAAGTCCGATCTGGCGATAGATAGCCCGTGGTTGTCTTAAAGCTTTGCAGTGGTGGTGCCGCATCAACAGTGGTATAACTGCCGCCTCGGAAAACAACGCCCTGTAAGATTTGGTCTGTGCGGCTAACATCATTGGTGAATTTAGGCAAAATCGGTTCGCCTTCATTTCCGGCAACTTTCCCATTCAGTGAGTAAAAAGTCTTTTCCGACACCGTTACCGGGGTTGTTTTTGCCCAAGTGTAAGTATAACGCGTTTTCTGTGCGTCATTTCCTTGGCTCTTGTCTCTCTGAATACCAATGGCTGGGGGCGTGGCTGACGACTGTACTTGATACATGGGCAAACCATATAAAGTACTCTCAGTCATAATCTTTTCGTCATAGGGACCAAAAGCCGGATTGTCGGCAAAGTACTGTTGCTTGGCATTTATCAAGGCTTTGCCCAGCGTCATTTTCGGCTGAAGCAACTCGTTGGTGAGATTCCACATCAACTCTTCAGATAAGCCTATCCCACCAGTATAACCCCACCCATAACCAGTGTTAGCAATATAGTTTGCCCGCAAAATGGCCAAACTTTCAGGTAAATCCAATTCATCAGGCACATTTTGACCCGCGTGACAACCCAGCGTATAAAACAGCGTACCGGCGAAATCCGTTGACGTACCTGAAAAATCGTCGGCATAAAGATAGCCGCTCGGTGCGCCAAAAAGGTCGTAGTGAGCCTGACCATTGATAGAAGTCACATCATGGTAAGTGTTCAAGATGTCGCGGTTAAAGTCATCACTGGTCCAATGTTCACCAATCAACGCACAGTCGGTAAAAAGACCGGCCGATTGCAACAAGTTACACTGTGCTTGGGCCCCATCCTGTACAAAATCATAGCCTGTCACCGCCGCATCATCGATGTTTAGCGTATTGTCTGCCAAAAACGTGTCAATCACATCAATCATCTGCGAAGGCGTTTCTATCAGTCGCCCACTGGCTATATCAGCAATATAGGCTTCTGGGTTGGCGCACCCTGAGCAGCTTGTGGGCACACGATCCGTATAGAAATCATCGGTGAGTGTCCAAGTATCAGGCGTACTTGTGCCATCTGTGAGACGATAAAAAGGCACAACACGGTCATCGCCGACAATGACGACATTCTCCAAATTAGCATTCCACTGATTGAGAATGAGCTGCTTAATGGTTTCAGCGACGGCATTGGTTTGAGTTTCATCATCGTAGTTATTGCCACGCTTGGCAATTGCGGCCGCCACCGTCGCGTCGTTTTCCACCGGGATAACTAAACCTTGCACATCAGAATGAGTCGCCAATTCATTCAATTTGCTTATTATTTTATCAGCGTCAGTTGCGCCGTAGAGCTCTGCGAGTTTTTCATGGTTGGTCAAAATCAGCGTGTGTGGATTGGTTGGGGGAATAATGCCCGCTTGATTGAGCGTAAAATCCCACCCAGCAATCGTGAGTGTACCGCTACGGCTTTGGGTACTGGGATTACCCATCACAGAATACATAACGATATCATTACCTTGTCCATTGCTGCCGGCCGTGATAGTTGCCCAACTGGTGTTGCTCTTTGCAGTCCAATTGCAATCGGTAGAGGCGTTAACATCCACGCTACCACTGTCCGCACTTGAATCGTGGGAGCGGCTCGTTGGATTAATTTGAGAAGTACAGCCTTCCACTTGAACGGTTCCTTGAGTTTGAGCCGTTAAACCATCATTGTCCGTCACCTTCAACACAATAGTAAAAGTCCCGGCCGTATCAAAGCTTATGGTTTTGGTATCAGTTGCCGCATTAGCCAGAGAAATGGGTTGTCCATCGATTGACCAATCATATTGAACAACTGTGCCATCCGAGTCATCAGAGCAACTTGGCTCTAAAGTCACCGTTAAGGGTGCAGTACCTTCGGTGGGAGTTGCTTCAAAACAGGCGTTAGGGGGAGTTAAATCAGCCGACGCGGTACCAATCAAGGTCATAAAAAGCCCAATAGCCAAGAAACTATTTTCCCGCGTTCCCAAACGAGGTAAGGGGATGTTTGCCCTGACGCGCTGCGTCGTCAAGCCCGCCTTTCTCCCACATAACCACCATAACCTCAAAGACAAACAGGCACTGTCATTCTGCCCTGCACGCCACACAGAGTGTGGTAGATATTTCCAAACGGCACTTGGAAACGAGACCAAAAAAATGGCTAAGCGGCTCAAATAGCCACTTAATAAAGGTAGGTTAATGGACATGGTTTTTTCTCCTGTTAAGTTGAAGTTGAGTACAGCGAATTTATTTAAGTTAAGTTGAGTACAGCGAATTACGTGGATAAACGAATTTTTTAATCGACGTTTATTGTTATTCCCTATTTATAAAATGTTTTAATTAGTTTATTTCGTTAATTCGTTGTACTCAAGAGGTTTACTGTTGCTCCCTATTTCTAAAAGGCTTTAATTCGTTTATCCTCGTCATTCGCTGTACTCAGTCAATCTAAAAAAGAATTTATAATAACTATTGTAGACAGTTTGTGAATTGTCAAGTTTGTTTAAGCCGTCGTTGCAAGTCGGTGTTTTGGACTGTGTGTGCATGGTGACTTTCCGCCCCTTTGGCCCTTTTCAGTATTTCATCTGTCAAAGGCGGTAAATGAGACATTTGTCTGTGAATAGCCTCTATCCTTGCCAAGAACCTATCAGGATCAATACGTTGAGTACAGCGAATTACGTGGATAAACTAATTTTTACATAGGAATAATTAACCTATTTATTTTTTTAGTTTTTACTGTTTTCCTCTATTTATCAAAAGCTTTAATTCGTTTATTTCGTTAATTCGTTGTACTCAATTGTTGTACTCAATTGTTGTACTAATCATATTATATTTATTAACTCATGTTACGCACAACGCTTCAAAATGAGTCCAGAGGGGCAACTATAAAGGATTGCCCCTATATATAATTATATATTGTACGAAAATTATCGCGGTTGCCCCTTTCATTTAACGGCCATGAATTATTCGTAAATATCGAATAAAGAATGACGGCCTTCGCATTTCATTCAAAAACTCATGTTACGCACAATGCTCGATCGAGAGTCAATCGGGGCAACCATATTCGAGGCAAAAGTTTTACTAGAAAAACGGATTTTGAGAAAGGATTGCCCCACATATAATTATATATTGTATGGATAATACCCCGCGCAAGCCCTTTCACCAAACATCATCATGGTATGGAACTTTCAGTTTATTGCACAAACTGTGACAAGTCGAAGCAATGTGCGTAACATCAGTAACTAACTTAAAGTCTGAAATAAAAAACCAAACTGTATTCTTCAGTGGGTGAGCATAATAATTCAAGTAAAGATAGATAGCACGTACTTTTTTGCTGCATGAGATGAAATTTTATGCAACACTTTTGTTGCATGACACTGCACAGCGCTTGTTTGGCAACCTGATTCCCGTGTCATTTCTACTCACGAGAAAAATATTAACCTGTTGATAACACAAATAGTTAGGCATTTTGGTGTCATTTGTGAGGGTGTTAAAACGGATATGATGGGGGGGGAATAAGAAATATACGGAACACAGCCAAAAATTGAGTCTGTCATTTCGTTTAAAAGAAAAATCTTGATTTCTTCCAACAGGATTTATATATATTAATTGCAATTTGTGCAAAATTCATGACTTCACAATTCGCTGTTTTTAATTCACAAATCACAATGACATAATGGATATTTACAAATCCAGAACACCTATGGGGCTGGTATTAGAAACTACTTTCATGATCTATTGCCCTGCGAGTTTATCAACCGTTTTCATATCTTCTAGCATGGTTTTGTCGTCAAAAAAATAACTTCACCTTCCGGATGCTATACCTCGATGGGATAGTATCCGTTAACTTCGACTTGTGAAATTAATTATCTGAACATCTATAGCACGGTTTCGTCGTCAAAAAAATAACCAACTTCAAAAAGCTCTTTTAAACGATGATGAAACTCATCAAAAGTCAAGCCACATTTCAATCATCACAGAACCAAGTTTTTTCGTACAAGGTTCGCCTTGTACTCCTGGTAAATCGCGCTGTTTCTTCGTACAAGAAAATCCTTGTACTCCTATTGATATTCAGATAATTATTTTCAAAGAAGGTTCTTTATAAAACCAATCTTTTGCTCCGCCACTAAGACGCTAAGATTGATTAGCTTTGCCCTTTGCGCCTTTGCGTGAAAAAATGCTTCACAGATTTAAATTATTTTTCTGAGCGTCATTTTTTCGTACAAGGTTCGCCTTGTACTCCTGATAATAAAATTATTTTTACATGGTTATTATTCAGACGGATACTATCCCCCTTCAGTATCGCATCCGTTAAAAGTGTCTAATAAACACGCGCTTTCGGTGGAATCACTTCCACATCATTAGTCAAAGTGTACATGTGGACGGGGCGGTAATTTATGGTGACTTGTCCTTGTGCGTTTAACCAAGCCAAAGTGTGTTTTAGCCAGTTTTCGTCATCACGCTTGGAATAATCTTCACGAGCATGCGCCCCTCGACTTTCGGTGCGGTTTAACGCAGAATGTATCGTTACTACCGCTTGCCCTAACATATTGTCTAACTCCAAGGTTTCAATCAGATCCGAATTCCAAATCAGTGAACGATCTGTGACTTTAACATCAGAAAATAAGTTCCACACTTCACCTATTTTTTGTCTCCCATCTTCAAGGGTTTCGCCCGTTCTAAAGACGGCCGCATTATTTTGCATAACGTGCTGCATTTTCAAGCGAATTTCCGCGGAGCTTTGGC
>QNER01000513.1 GCA_003646175.1 Candidatus Parabeggiatoa sp. nov. 1 | reverse complement strand
CCCGGTAAAAGTCCCAGTGATACCAAATATCGTGACACCTGCGCGGATATTTTCTGGGGCCAAATTGGGATCGCCCTTAGCAACTCCCGTGCCGATTTGTGGTCCCCAATTACCGTCAGTGACACCCCAGTATTTTTTACCGGCCGCCACATCACCGGGTTGAGCCCCGTTGCTATTATCCTTAGCCGGGGCTTTGTCCATCATTTCATTCAGCGAACACCCAATAATTTGGGGGCCGCTGGTCGGTTCAGTAAAGGCCTGCTTTGGCCCCGTCGGCACCGGTTGCTAAGCGGTTACAGATAGCATCGAGACTGTACATCGCGAAATCTTCCGGTGGGGCTGGCGACTCGATGGGGCCGCCCGCTAGGGTTGCGGACGGTAATAGCATTAACAGACTGAGTTTGTTACGGTTTTTTGGTAACATGGGTTTGGCTCCTTGTTGCTATAGTTTAGGGCAAAACCTTGAAGGTTTCCAAAACCTTGAAGGTTTCCAAAACCTTGAAGGTTTCCAACTGAAATGATTTACTAGAAATTGTCTGATTCAGACAGTCAGTGAACATCCGGCATAATAACCGGTATCACTTGATTGCCATGTTTGCGATAAACCCAAAAATCTCTGTCCAACGTCAACACAGCACTATTGGGATATTGCTCTGCCATTCTGACTAAACACGCATCGGCGAAGGACATTGGCACATTGGCATATTTCACCATGAGTTCTTTAATAGTATCCATCTCATCATCAAAGTGAAATGATACTTTCATAAAACCGTTCTGCGCCAACTCAATGACTGCATTTGTTCCGCCTATATCCCGACATGATAAAAAACAAGCTTCAGTAATAACAGCTTCACAAGTTAACAATGGCGGATTAAGACTTTTGATTTGAAGCATCACCCAATCGTGATAAGCATCACGGCGATTAAGTAATGCGACTAAAGGACCTGTATCAAGTATTACCGGTTGATTCATAGACCAAAACCCTCCATGTAGGCTTTGTTGGTGGAAAGGTCTTCTGGCCCTTCTATACATCCAATATAATCTTTCGCTAAGTCATAACATGAAACCGGTTGGGTTTCAGTTGCTGTCTGATTAACGACTTGTTTTTCAGAATTTATCCGGTACAAAATAACAATGATATCATCAATCTTAGCCGTTTCTGGTAGTTTTGAAATTGCGGTGATTGCCGCTTGTTTTAAGGTTTCCATTAGACAATTCTCTTCATAGATAATTCGTTGATTTACCCACAAAATTCGGTATATAAATAGACATAGGTACTGGGGTGTTAAATTTGAGCCATGTTTTCCATTTGTTTTCACCAAATAATTGGATTTGTAGGCCATCCCAAGCGGGCACTCGGAACTCAAAAAATACCACTATATCAAAGCCCGCTTGCCCACCATCTCGGAACAAAAATTAACTGCCAAAGTGCTGGCAAAACTGCCAGAGTGTTGGCAAAGTAACACCAGCATTTTTCCAAGTATTGTTATAACTATAGCAAAAAAATCCGTTTATACCCCAAATCCGTTGTACTAAACACCAAGCGCAGACAAACCCGCACCTCCTCAGTACCTATTTGTTGAGTTGAGTGCAACGGATTGACGGATTTGACGGATTGATTTTGTTAAAGATGTGGAGCATTTTTCATTTTTCCCTAGGAGCGAAGTCTAAATGGAAGTACAGCTGCTTTCTGAATTTGACATATTTATTTTGTTAAGGGCAATGTGGGTCACTTTTCACCGTTGAAAAGGGAACAAAGTCTATCAGTTATCAACCAATCCGAAAAATCCGTCAATCCGTTGTACTTGTTATCAATTATCAACAAATCCGCAAAATACCAATCCGAAAAATCCGTTAATCCGCTGTACTTCCAGTATAGCCTCCCGAAAAGGGAGACTATCCGTCAAGTTATTTCACCGCAAACACCCGAAACCCTTGATTACCAAAACAATAAATCACAAATTGTGAAATGTGCGCCTCTGGATATTCTTCTGTTAAGCCTTCAACATAGCCCGCAATTTGAGCCGTATCTTCGTCCTGCAACTTAAACTGTTCGATACTCGTTTTAAACTTCTTCCGAAACTCAGTATTGGAATAATACTTAAACTCAATCACCCACCGTAGCCCCGCAAATTTTTCGTTATATTTACCGACAAATTCCAAATCGCTTTTACCTTGTGGATAAGAACGTTCAACATGCCAAACAAACCAGCGAGACAAATAGCGGCTACACAACTCAAAAAACGTCGTGCGATAAAAGTTTTCATTCACCTGCTGAAAAATCGCTTCCGGCAACTGCGACACATACTGTTCCCAATACCCGGCAAACAGTTCTTCCAAATTGGGCTCATTCACAAAACGTTGCATAAACGCAGTGTAATGAGTCGACACATCTATGCGATGAATTTCATTGAAATATTCGACAAAAATCTGCTGCATGTTGAGATTGGGCAGCTTCAGATAAAAATCATCTTGCCTCGTTAACATCCCCAAATAGAAAAACGACACTGGAAAAAAACGCTTATCAAAGAACTGGAACATATTGAATTTGTCCACCAATAACCGGTCATCATACTCAATCTGGTTAGATAACGTCAGCTGATCCACAAATTCGGCGGTTTGTTGAGGATTAGCCGCGGTGAGTCGCCGCACCCATGACAGCTCGGTTTTTAAATTCAGATCCGTCAACTGTTTGGGAATCGTTTTCTCCTTTGTGAACCGGTTCAGAAAATACATCACCAGCGTTGAATTGTAGAGCGGCTCACCCTCACTGGTGACAAAGTGATAACCATCGTAATGATTTTTGATAACCGCCTGCACTTCCCGACGGGTGGACGGTTCAATCTCATAGTCGTGGTACACCTGATCCAACAAATGATCGACTTCTGTCTGCGTAAAACCCAACATACTTTCAAATTCGGGCTGTAGCGTAATAAAGTTAGCAATGTTATAACCGGAAGCCATATCATCTATCGTGATCGGCAATACCCCAGTCACAAACACGTTGGCGATCGCACCGGTTTCGCGGCCTTCCTTTAACGTTTTAAAGAAGGTTTTAAGAAAACTATCATCGGCCGTCAGTTCGCGATAAAGACGATCTTTGTGGGCCGTGATCAATTGGTTAACAAAGTTGTCGTATTCATCAATGATCACATAAAGCCTTGGCAGCTCGTCGTGACCTTCAATGGCATTCAGAAGCGTTTGCAGATTGGCTGACGCTTCACCGTTCATGATAATGTTCACCTGATCATTGAGCCAGCTCGCATTGCGATCCACAACAGTTTTCATCCGTAAATTGCAAATCAAGTCAAAGCGTTTTTCAATGTCGATGAGAGTACCCGTTGGCTTCACCGTAGAAAAATTCAAAAGTAGCACCCAGAAAGCGTTACGCGATGGTGTCGGATTTTGGCCGATGTAGGTATGCCCAAAAAGCCGTTCAAAATCAGCCTGTTGATTAATGTCATAGTAACATTCTAGCATCCGGCACAGTAGGGATTTTCCAAACCGTCTGGGACGTAAAAAAACTGGATTTGAAGTCTGTTCCAATTTTTCAATGTAGTTTGTTTTATCAACAAAGTAACCATTTTTTCGGACGATTTCTTCATAATTAGAAGTGCCATATAAAACTTGCTTTTTCATCAATATCACTCCTCCATTTGACGAATGCTATCCCTTCTTAGGGATAGTATCCGTTTTAACATTTTCTCCTGCCAAACTAAAGTTTGAACTCCTGCCAAAGTTTGGACTCCTGCAAACTAACAATTTGCTGAGTATCTTTTTCCAACAACTCAAAATCCTTAATGGCTACACAACTCAAAAATAAATAAATAAATCATAAAAATCCTAAAATATGAAAATCCTAAAATCCTGTGAATCCTGATTCTGACAAGTTAATGTCCTGTACAAAGCCAAAAGAAGTTCCAAACACAACCACTCTCCCAAACGATAGACTGTTGATTTTAAACAGTTTTAAACAATTGTTAAAAAAAATGAAAAAAAAGCTTGACAGAAGTTTTTCTATGATGTATTCTGCATTCACTTGCATAATATCGTGAAATAAACCAACGTAACTCACTTGAAATAAAGATAATAATAATAATTGCTTTTCATCAATAAAAACGGTTGAATTTTTATTTTTAGGGTATTTCCTGATTGTGAGACGTTTTTTAATCACAGCATCTTTGATACTCGATGTTCAAGTTTTTTGTGTTGGGTTGTGTTGCCCCATATTAACCCATTAACCAGGGGCGTTGCCCCTGGCTATAATAAAATGGCACTGAAGGGCGTGAAAACCCCAATAATGAGCCCTGAAGGGGCGATATTAATAGAGCCAGTGTAACTACTGGTTAATAGGTTTCAAAACTTAAGTTTTGTTGTTTACCTCAAAAGCACAGAGGGAGGTTAGGGAATGGTTTGAAAATTCCCGTTAGCCTCCCTTTTTTGACCTTTGGGGGAAATACCACTCATTTTTAATAGGAAAATGATCGCCCCCAAAGGGCATTTTATGAGAGTCAGGGAAGGGCTTTGCGGCTGGTTAATAGGAAAATGATCGCCCCAAAGGGCATTTTATGAGAGCCAGCGTCACTACCTGATTATATTTAATAGGAGCAACCCAAAGCAAAAGACTTGAGCATCGAGTAAGACTTTTTGAGGAAAAGAAACTCGGTTTTCGTCAAAAACCGAGTTTCAAAACTCAAGCTTGTTCCGAAAATCTTATAAACCATACTAAGAACAGAGCTGGAGGAGCGCACTATGTTAAAAGAAATGCCACCAGAAAGCAACCCTCGCCAGAAGTTATTGCAAAATGGCACTCAAAAGTTAACCGACGCGGAACTGTTAGCGGTTTTATTAGGTAATGGCTACCAAGGTAAAACCGCATTGGACTTGGCTCAAGAAACATTGGACGCGTTTGAGAATTTTCCAGATTTATGGGAGGCGGGACGCAAGCGATTTTGCGCTGCTGTCAAAGGATTAGGGGACAGTCATTACGCAAAATTGCGGGCTTGTGCTGAGATAACTCGGCGTGGTTTACACCAACCTTTTCAATCCCCTCGCGTTTCATTGCCAAATGCGAGGTTAAAAAACCAGTCTTTTTTAATCTCAACACTGAGTGGGCAAGATGAGGAAATGTTCGCGGGCTTATTTTTGGATCACAAACAACAAATCGTCGCTTTTGAAAAGCAGTTTGTTGGTAGGGTAGACGACATGGCGGTTGAGCCAGATGACGAGTTTTTGGATGAAATGCTTGGCTCGATTTTACGACATCAAGCCCCAGCCTTAATTTTTGCCCACTACTGTCCCGATAAAGACGCTAGCTTGAAGCCGATTGATCATTTGATAAACCAATGGCTTACCCAAACGTTCAATTTACTTGGAAAGCAGATGTTGGATTATCTAGTCATTGGTAATGAAAGTTACTTTTCTTTTAGTAACTGAAAAAATTTCAGGTATTATGAATTTTTGCCCACCGAGAAACGTCTTTTAGTTTGCCCACCTTTTTGAGCGATTTTCCAGTTAAAAACCTTCAAGGTTTTGGAAACCTTGAAGGTTTTGTCCTAATACATCAACGCAAAATCTCAAACCAAATCAAATCAAGGCAAGTGGCTAATCCGCCTTACCTGCTCAATACTTAGGCGTGCCAGGCTGGAGTCCAAACTTTAGTTTGGCAGGGCTTACCAAACTAAAGTTTGGACTCCGGATGCTATCCCTTCTTAGGGATAGTATCCGTTAATTTTGATTTGTGAAATTAATTATATGAACATCTCTCATAAAATCAAGGCTATTTAGTTTTTGAGCGCTTTCATCGACGCAAAATCTCAAACCAAATCAAATCAAGGCTCTTTAGTTTTTGAGCGATTTTCAAAATTGCAGTTAAAAACCTTCAAGGTTTTGGAAACCTTGAAGGTTTTGTCCTAATACATCAACGTAAAAT
>QNER01000512.1 GCA_003646175.1 Candidatus Parabeggiatoa sp. nov. 1 | reverse complement strand
AATGCTCATTGCAGCTTCATCATTTTGCCCAACAATCAATAGGTTATTGGCATTTTGCCGTTGAAAATGCGCCATCAAAGCTTCCTTAATCGCAACCGGTTCGCCCAACCAAGCGGCCACTTTTCGTGACGGCGCGGTGCTGGTGGGATTGGCTAATAGTTCATTTAAGGCCCGATTTTTTTCGGCATCGGCAAGCGCGTTGCCCTCAAACACGATTTGCAATTTGGGCGGATAATGCCCGCTATTTTGAGCCAACGATTTGATTTCGTTTAAATAGTTTTGTTGTTCGTCTTCAGGCAACCATGCGACTTGAAAGGGATTGTTACCTTCGACTAAACCATTAGCCGCATTGTAAATGGCTTCGCCGGGGCGGGACAGTAACCTTGCCACCGGGTTATCATCACTTAAAATCAGGCGCGAATCGGCTTCACTACATTGCAACGCAATCCGCACCGCCATTTGATCAATCGTGCTACGGGCTAAGGTGTAAGCACCAGCCAGCGTTTGTGATCCCAATAAGACATGAATACCAAAAGCACGTCCTTGACGGACCAATCGGTCTAACATTTGGGCAGCATCGGAGGCGAGTTTGTCATTTTCAGTAAAAAATTCTTGAAATTCATCAACCAATAACAGAATACGCGGCAGGGATTCTTGCGCTTTTTGGCGATAGGCTTTTAAATGATCGGCCCCAGCATTACGAAATAAATCGCCACGCCGCTTGAGTTCAGTATCTATGCCTTCCAGAACGCTTAACCCAAATTCACGCTCGCTTTCAATCGCAATGACACGCGCATGAGGCAAAGTATGGCTGGCATATCTTTTAAATTCCACTCCTTTCTTAAAGTCAATCAAATACAGTTCGATTTCATCGGGACTGTAATTTAAAGCCAGAGTGGTAATCAGCACATGCAATAAAGTAGATTTGCCAGAACCGGTTTTGCCCGCCACTAAAACATGTTGTGCGGTATCTTTACCCAAAACCAGCGATTGTATCTAGTTGGCACCAATAGGGCCCAATGGCATAGAAATCCCGTCAACGGTACTGCCTTGCCACCAAGCCGTTAAATTGGAACGCGCTAGCACTTTGTCAAACGGGACTTGCACTTTGCTGGCAGCAACCGCCGCTTGCCCAATTTGATTAACCAGTTGATTAAATAACTCGTCATTGGGTGGGATTTCTAATTCAAGGACACAGTCTTTAAAATCAGGCTCATCCCAGACAAAGCGTTGCTCTTCCCACCGAATAACCGTCATTAATTGTTCAAGTTCACCAATACTAAAGTTATGTGGTAGCGATTGGTTAGTATCATTCAAAATGAAGGTATAGACACCACAACGCACCCCATTTTGAACAATACTCACTAGGCGACTCGCCGCGTCTTCAGTGAAATTGACTGGAAAATCAAAAATCACTAAAATCCGATACGGTTCTGCCACTTCGCCAGCTTGTTCATTAAATTCTTCTATGCTGGCATATTGGTTGCGGAGATATTTTTGAATCACCGTACTGGTATGTTCAGTCAAATCGACTAAACGTTGTTCAATATGCTGTTTTTCTGTCCACACTTTAGCACTGATTAGGGCTTCATCATAATCAGCTAAGTGTAAAAAAGGCGCAATATTTTGCCCAAGTGCAATCGGATCAATAAAGGTAAAACGTAATTTACCGGGGGGAACGCTCGCGAGTAAACGAAGCGACAAAGAATTGATAACTGCAATCGCCTGTGCTTTTGCAGAACTCGGTGCCCTGACAAGCAAGGGTTTCGTATTCGGAAATGGAAATAATGCTGGCATTGACACGCTGTACTTACCAAGGGCTTTGGTTAACCCACCGAATTGATTGACAGGTGGAATGCTGTCTGGTGTCGTCCAGTTGTGCCAGATACTATTTGTCCAAATTGGAGATAAGTGCTCGACTTGAGCATATAAATCCGAAAGCACTTGCCGAAGGTTAGACAACCTTAAATTAAACTTTCGCTTGATTTCATTCAAACGTGTTTGGTAGCTATCTTGATTCTCGGATAGTTTTCTCCGATGCAAATCTTTAGCTTTGGAAAGTTGATTCTCAGATAGTTTTCTCCGATGCAAATCTTCAGCTTTGGAAAGTTCGGCTTGGTGTGTTTTTTCGACTTCGCTTAGATCTTCATTCTTGCTTGATTCAAGAAAATCACAAAATAAACAGTTTTTATATTAATCCTGTCAATCCTTTAATCCGTTAAATCCTGTTCAAAAATATTTGATTGGCGAAATTATTCTAGATATTATAAATGAAAAACGCAAGATATACTTAGCACCGCCCTTACCACCTATCAGTTTTTAAATTTGAGGGCAGAAAACACACAACGTTACACAGTGCTATTTCTAATAACATATAAAAATCCGATACTTATACTCTGTGGTACTCTGTGGTACTCTGTGTTCTCTGTGTTGAAAAATAGCCTTTTTTACAAACTGATAGGTGTTAAGTAGCACCGCCCTTACCACCTATCAATTTTCTTTAAGTCATTGAAAAGTGAGTACAACGAATTACGTGGATAAACGAATAAACCGCGTTATTAATAAATAACGCGAGGTGTAACTTTTTTCGGTAAGTTATTTGATTATACAAAGGCCGGATTTTTAAAATATAAGCCGTCATTCACTCAAAGCCTGAAAAATCAATGAATTATAAAAATTGCACACGGCATTAAATATCAATGAGTTATATATCAATGAGCTATTCGTTTATCCACGTAATTCGTTGTACTAGGTTAAACAAAACTGATAGGTGGTAAGTAGCACCGCCATAATTTGAGCTTTCTGTTGTTTCGGGAAATCGTGCCTCATTCCCGAAACAGCGCACCTGACGATGTAAAATATAATTATCTCACATTTCTCTTTGCTTGAGCGATTATATTCGCCAATTCTTCTAATGCGTTTTGCGTTTGGTTAATTTGCGCTGCGAGCGGTACCATAAAATTTTCCTCAAACTCACGGCTCACCGGATCATTCCAAACGCTTGTTGTGGCTTCCCACTTTTGTTTTAGGGGTTGCCATGAAGATTGTATGCCAAAAGCAGTTTTTAATCCGCTCATTTTTTACCAAGTTTGTGTGTTTAGGCAGCCATTGCCAGATTGAAATCTAAGTCAACGCCTATAAATGTAAACAAATCGCCGGCATTTTGATTAATTTCGGCCAGATGTTCTTCCAAACCTTGAGGCTGGGGAATAGGCTCGCCCCGATAATACAAATCTTCTAAATGAAAATAAAGCGCGTCTTTCATTCTTTGCACGGTTTCCTCAACGGTTTTTCCAGTTGCAACACATCCCAAGACATCAGGACTGTACGCACTGAAATTATTTTCACCAGTTTCAATCACAATTAAATATTCCATCAATAAAAACCTCCATTGAATTAATCAAGTCCAGCTTGCTTTAGAATAGAGTTCTGTGTTTTTGGATGAAGTTCATCACTCGGTTTTCCGGCTACTGTCACCGTTCCTCGCTTTATCGCATGGTGAAATTGTCTATGATCGCCGCGTGTCCTCACCAAAAACCAACTGTCTGTTTCAATGAGTTTGATAATTTCTTTAACTTTCATTATTTTGTCCTGCCAGTAGCCCCCTAAATTTTTCCTAAAACTTCAGTCAATAGATAGCAGCATTGTGCCGCATCAACAAAACTGGCCTAGATCATACAATGCCTCCCGGGGTGGATAACTTTCTTGAGACTTTTTTAATGGTTTTGCCGGACGCGACAAATAATCTTGCATAGCGGCTGCATACGCCTCATCTTGTTGTGAGGGCGTTTGATCATGATGATTTTCACGGGCTTGCATGGCTGGCTCAGTGATCTGCTCACTGAAATCAGCATCATCCGCGAATAAACCCAATAACCTGTCATGTTTAACCGGTTGCTGCTTTGTTTGTTCAAGATGTTTGAGCCAATGAAGTAATTGTGCCATCACTTTAAAACTATCAATTTGGTATTCCAGATGGATGTCTTGAGGCACTTTGAGCGTTATGATACCCATAATTCAAACTCCTGTCATTGAAAATTACAAAAAAACGTCGGGAGAAGGGTAAGTCACTTGGAGTCAGTGTGTTTTGTTCCATTAAAAATTGCTTGTATCTCATTACCCGACACTTCTGGCTTAGGATAATGCGTCGTTTCATAGTTTTCAATTAAAATGGCGAACGTTTCCAAGAAACTCGATAATGGATGTGTTTTATTGTCACCCACTATATCAATTAATTTCTCAAATAAAGTTAAAGTGCATTGGGGCGCATTCCTATTTTTACGGTTAAGTACAACGAATTACGTGGATAAACGAATTAAAACCCAGCTTACCCGACATGTTTCTCATTAATTCATAACAAAGTGAACTTATCTTATTGAAGCATTTCTGGAACAAAACCATCCACGTTAAATAATCAAAGCTCGTTAAGCCTTATTCGTTTATCCACGTAATTCGCTGTACTCAACTACCCTGTTTTTGGAAATGCGCCTAATGCATTGATATTCTTTCTCAGAATGTGGAACAGACAATACTATTGAAATCAATCTCATGTCATCATTGTTCAGCTTTAAAAAAAATCAATCCGTAAAATCCGTCAATCCGCTGTACTTCCATATAATGCTGCTGGACTCCAAAATTTAGAATCATTATTAAGACTCAACTGGTTTGATATTCTTTTGAAAATTTTCTGCTCATTCAAAAAAAATATCATATCCCCCTTGAAATAAGACATTAACCAAATCACTATTTTTCGCATCGTGTTCATGCCAGATTCATAGTGTTCAAATTTATCAATGCGAAATGCAACGCAAATATCAGGATGAGGGCTGCCAAAAAGAGACTCTTCATATTCATCGTCTTCTTTAAATACATTGAAAGTCACGCCAACACCTATTAAAAAACCGGATATTTGGTTTATTTGAAGAGACAACGCTTGGCTTAAGGATTCCAGAACCAGAGCGGGTTCAATCTCATTATTGATGTCTTGGATAACTAAATAGTAATCTAATGCCATTAATTTCAACCTCCACTTATGCCTTGACATAAATCTCATCGCTTATCTGGTATTTAAGGGAAAATGTGTATGATTTTCCCGCCTTTAATACCTATCACTTCCTTCAACCCTTTTTTGGGTTTACGTAACAGGAGTTTTTGTATATCACTGGGTTCAAATCGACTATCCTCTAAATTTAAGAGAATTCTCTGTGTTTGCCCACTGTTCACTTTCTGTGAAATCCCCCAACGAACCTGATCTATATTATCAGACGTTGGCGAAAAACAATCAAAATACTCGCCTTCAATTTTATAATCAGGATTTTTGCCATTTGGCAATGTACTCGGCGATTGTTCAACTTGATAACCTTGTGCGGCAAGTATATCAGCCGCTTGATTTTCCCTCTGATGAGTGTGTTTCTGACTGCCGGTTTCAGGCGCAGGGTTTCCTATTGGTTTTCCACCTGCATCCCCAGTGGGTTGCGTTTTTTTGAAATCTACCGCCCCAATCGCATTGTCTGCCATTGTAGCAACCCTATTATAAGCAGGCAATTGATTGATTGTAGATAGATAAGCATTGAGTTCAGCAATTTTGCGTTCAAGAAATGCCCCTGCTTTTGGCACATCGTAATTGAGTTGACTGGCTAACTTATGTGCTTGTCGTTGATAATCTAAGGCCGCTAGTTCTACTGCATTTTTCCAACGCTGCACATTATACAATTCTTGCTCCGCCTCTCTATGATGATAGCCATGACGGACTTGATATTGCCAATAACGTTCACGCTCATCAAGCCATTGTTGAACTTGGGCCATTTCTTGAGCAATCGCTGTGAGTGATTGTTGCAAATCGCCACTGAATTGCCCGAGTGCCGTCTTTAAATCAACAAGCACCTCAACTGATCTGACATTCGCTGAAAAATCCATCTTATACTTCTCCTGAAAAGTTT
>QNER01000511.1 GCA_003646175.1 Candidatus Parabeggiatoa sp. nov. 1 | reverse complement strand
GCAATAAGAGCTAGGGTCTGAAAAGGCCTAAATAGAAACGGGGCTTGATTAGCTTGCGTCAATTGTGGACCGGATTGTGTAAGAAGCCAAGGCCTTATTGTAATGATAAGGATATGCTGACGTGCACACTGTTAAGTTTAAATAGACAATATCAATTTAAACAAATACCGAGTGCAAACACTTGTGCTTGAGACAGTAACTAATGGAAACATTAGAGGGTTTTAAATAAGGGTATTGTTGCTATTACAATAAAATGTAAAAGAAGCAATGAAAATTGTGGAAATAAGCTTAGGAGAGGAGCTGTATTCGGGATTAGTCTCACGTACAGTTTTGAAGACGAGTCTCTTATGGCGACATAAGAGGCTTAGTTTAACATTGTCTTTTACTGAAGACGTAAAAACACTTGCTAACGCGCTTCTTACAGAAGGTCCAATTCCAGAAAAGTCTGAAATTGATGCTTATCATATTTCAGTCGCAACCATAAATGGTATGGAATATTTGCTAACATGGAATTGTACACATATCGCAAATGCCGTACTAAGACCTAAAATTGAAGCAATTTGTAAAGACTGTGGATTTGAACCGCCTATCATTTGTACACCTCAAGAATTAATGGGGGAATAAACCATGTGGAAAGACCCTATAGTAGAAGAAATCCATAGACTGCGTGATCAATATGCAAGTCAGTTCAATTATGATATTGATCTTATATTTAAAGATATACAAAAACGACAAACTCAATTGGGTAAAAAGTTGGTGTCCTTTCCACCACGAACGCCAAAATACCAAGAGCGGCCTAATCTAGCGGATGCAAAAAGTCGCGCCGCTGATTAAATCGTTAGTTTTCAAGTAATAATTATGGCACAATTAGTCTCGTAGGGTGGGATCGCTGTCGCTGCTTTCTCAAACATTGTCCCGAATCTTACCGACAGCGATCCCACCATTTTTCTCTACGGAGTTGGTAGCTCAGTTGGAAGAGCGCGTTAATATAGTGTTCAAAAACCTTGTCCAAGTCTTTGGGCTGCATGGATATGGTTATCGCTTTGGGGGCGCGAGATCGCGGGTTCGAGTCCCGCCCAACCCTCCACCATTTATATATTCCATTCAGCATCCGTCCAAATTACGGATATCGTTGTCGCGCCAAAACCTTCAAGGTTTGCCAAACCTTGAAGGTTTTATCGGGGAGGATAGCATCCGTCCAATTCTCAATTCCCCATTCCCCATTCCCCATTCCCGTAAACAGCTTATGAAAAAAAAATACAGCCAGCATTTTAACATAAGAGAAACTCCACAAAATCAACCTATTCCCGGCCGTCAGATGGTTCCAAACAGTGCTGGCGGTTTTGCGTTTGGGGTGGATGATTGGACAAGGCTGGATAGATTCTTGATATTAGGCAGTGAAGGCAACTCATATTACGCCACTGAGCAAAAACTCACGGTCGAAAATGCCCAAACAGTGGTGCGCTGCATTCAACAAGACGGTGTGCGAGTTGTTAATCGCATGACGGAAATTTCACAACTCGGTAGGGCTCCTAAAAATGATCCGGCCTTATTTGTACTCGCGCTGTGTGCCAAGTTTGGTGATTTAGCCACCAAGCACGCTGCCTTTAACGTTTTTGGTCAAATTGTCCGTATTGGGACGCATCTGTTTAAATTTAATGAAGAAGTGAAAGGATTTAGAGGGCGGGGACGTTGGCTCAGACGGGTCAACACGGCATGGTATAACACAATGTCGGCCAATAAATTAGCCTATCAAGCCGTTAAATATCAGCAACGCGAAGGTTGGTCACATCGGGATTTATTGCGTTTAACCAAGCCGGTGCCACCCGATACTGAACATAATGCAATTTATCGCTGGATAACAAAAGGCGAGTTAATTGAGAATGCGCCAAAAATCCTTGAAGGCACTGAAAAAATACGTTGCCTGAAAACGGATACCCAGCAAGCCGTCCGCGAAGCGGCAAAGCTTATCCAAGAATATAAGTTACCTCGTGAAGTTGTACCCACCGAATTGCTGAAATCTCCCGACGTGTGGGAAGCCTTGCTGATCGATATGCCTATGACGGCGATGATACGCAATTTGGCGACTATGACGCGAGTTGGCTTACTTCAACCCATGTCTAAAGTGGCTAGCATGATTGAAGAGCGGTTGACAAATCAGAACATGTTGACGAAGGCGCGTATTCATCCGATTGCAGTGCTGTCGGCCTTACAAACTTATGCTCAAGGACATGGTGAACGTAGCCAAAACACTTGGCAGCCGGTGCCAAGCATTATTGATGCGTTGGACGATGCTTTTTATCTGTCATTCAAAAATGTTAAGCCCACTGGTAAGCGATGGGTACTCGCGCTTGACGTATCGGGTTCTATGGATTGGGGTACGATTTCTGGCGTACCCGGTTTAACGCCAAGAATGGCTGCCGGTGCCATGTCTATGATCACGGCTAAAACAGAGAAACAATATGTTATTACGGCATTCTCTGATCATATGGTAAAAGTCAACCTTTCGCAAAAAAAGCGGCTTGATGATGTTCTGAATACGTTGGGTAACATACCGATGGGTGGCACTGACTGTGCGTTGCCGATGTTATGGGCGTTAAAAAATAGTATAGAAGCCGATGTTTTTGTTATCTATACCGACAGTGAAACTTGGCACGGCCAAATTCACCCGGTACAAGCCTTACAAAAGTATCGTGACAAAATGGGCATTGATGCCAAATTGATTGTGGTTGGAATGCTGAGCAATGGATTTTCAATTGCAGATCCCAATGACGGCGGTATGCTTGATGTTGTTGGTTTTGACACTGCGACACCGGCACTGATGGCCGATTTTGTGTTTCAATAAAGCCTATTTTCGTTAATAATTCACAATGCCACAATTCCCTTTCGCTTTACAAGCCAAGCGCAATGTTCCATAATACTATTTTTTAAATTTTTAGCCGGTGTCCAATATTTATCTTAAGCTCCGATTTTCTTTAGGCGGGATTTTCTCGCTCACGTTTTGACTTTTTAGTCTATGTACAGGACAAAAAAGTGTTCAAACCGTGATGCTATCGCTTTTTGCGTGAGTCACACTATAGTTTTTCAGAAAAATAATTTCGCTTCACGGATGCTATCCGATCGATAGGATAGTATCCGTTAACTTTGACTTGTGAAATTAATTTATATGAAAATAAGGGTTTGTGGGATTTTGGCATATAGAGAAGGGTGATATCGCAAAAAAAAGCGATAGCATCACGAAACACTTTAAAATCAACTGATTATATTATAATTTTTGTTCCGTACATATTTTAGTATGACAATGTTCAATTAAAAAAGTAGGAAACAGATGACATTACATAAAATCATCCAATATAAAAATTCCCTGCCACGACAATATCTGACTGATGAGGCAGGGACTAAAAAGGCCATCATTTTGTCCATGAGTCAATTTGATGAAATATTTGACAAAATGACGAGTATTTTGAAATTTGCTGAAAGCCCTGATAACTCGGCAAGTGTCCAGTCTCAATCGACCACTGAGCAGGCCACTCAACTTAAACCCACCGCCGGTAGTGGTGAAGAAAACACTTCTGAACACATAGTCGGCCTCCTGAAACAACACTATGAGTTGTTGAATGATATGCTGGGAAATTGGCAAAATTACAAAAAACTGGGGGCCGGTGCCGAGCGTAAACTCCAATTGCAAAAAATCATCTCGGATCTTGACACTGAGGTTAAAACCCTAAGAAGTCAGTTAGGAGAAGTCAAGAAACAGAGCAAACCGGCAACTTTGCATTATCTGCCTGAATTACCAAATAATTTAGTGCAAAAAGGGCCTCTGTTCAATAAAATCCGCGACCAATTACTCGCTAAAGCGACCAATCAAAAAAGGCCACCCCTTGTTCTTCAAGCCCCCAGCGGTACTGGTAAATCGGTGATGGCAGCCACTTTAGCGCAGGTTCCTGAAATTCGGCTGGATTTTCCAGATGGCATATTTTGGTTCCGTTTAGGGACGGATGCCGATTTGCCGGTTCACCAAACCACGCTTTTTCAAGCACTGGGTGAAACCACAGTTAAGGAGGTTGTTGATGTAGAAGAGGCCGCAGAGCGTTTGCGTGAATTATGTGCCACTCAGGCTTGTATGGTGATTTTGGATGATGTTGGGGAGGCACAAGATGTCTTGGCGTTTAATATAGTCGGGGAACATTGTCAGCTGTTGATAACTACCAGTGATAGCAATGTGTTAGACATTATTCAGTATTTTATCAGTACTGCAATCGGTTACGAACTCAAACCGTTTTCGGAGAAACAAGCCATCGCATTTTTCCTCAATTGTGTGGGCAATAAAAAAATCACCGCTGCTTCTGTACCGGTTGATATGGCAGATATGGTACAGGCTTGTGATTCTTTACCTTTGGCACTCAAGTTGATGGCGAATGTTGCACGTAACCATCCCCCCTCGAACTGGAAAGCGTTGCTGGATCGTCTACAAGAAGATGACGGCTATGAATTTTCTGACAAATACCCCCGCTCTTTAATGCGGACACTACACCTCAATATTGAGGCACTGGGGGAACCGGGAGACTATTACATTGCGTTGGCTGTTTTTAGTGATTATTCGCGCATCCCTCAATCTGTGGTTCTCAAGTTATGGCATTATCTGTATCAACTTCAAGAAGATAAAGCCATTGCCTTTATCAATCAGCTGGCTGATAAAGGCTTATTGGAACTTTATGACATCTCATCCCAGAGGTACTTGAGCTTGCATTCCTTCCAACACGATTACTTAGCAGCGGAAGCGGAGTTAGAGAAGCTACATGGTCATTTGTTAACGATTTACCGTCGCCAATGTGCTCAACATGGCTGGATAAGTGGGCCTAACGACGGTTATTTTTTTGAATATCTCTGTATGCATTTGCACCATGCTGGACGTCATAACGAATTAAAACCGCTGTTGCTTGATTTCGATTGGATGCTCAAAAAATTGCAAGCAACATCGGTGCATGCACTGCTGAATGATTATGAATGGTTGGAAGACAAAAACGTTGAGCGGATCAAGAAAACCTTGTCTGAAGCGGCGATGGTTTTAGTCACGAACAAACAAGAGTTGCCGATTCAACTCCTTGATCGTTTGTGGGGTAATAAATCATTAGAGGACAACAAAGACATCCAAGCTATCCTTCATCAAGCGAAGGAAGCTGCGCCTCAATGGCGTTGGCAACCTCATTTTAAGGAAGAAAAGTGAATTTAGTCAAAAGAACACATCCCTCGTGCTGGAGAGCGAAAATCCCCTGACCACTTAATTGTGATTTGTGAATTGTGAATTAAAAAACCGATTCTTGGATGTACGGAAACGGGAGCGATCTAGGATTAGTGCATTCGCTCTAAAATTCCAGGGTGGTGGCTGTTTTTATTCCGCATTCAAAAAAATTTTCAAATATCCAGGGGCGTTGCCCCTGGCTATAATAATACGCACCGAAGGGGCTTGGAAGTGGTGGCTGTTGTTATTCCGCATATTTTTCCTTCACAATTTTCATCACCCCAGGTTAAGTCCCCTTAAAGGAGGAAATTTAGGGGGGGGCTCGATATGGAGTTTTGTTGATATTTGAAGAAATATGTGGTCAAGATGATATTGAACAAAAGGTATCTGGGGTATTAATTGTAAACTGTTGATTTTAACTTTATTTATTGTTTAAAAGTGTGGTCTATTTTCATTTCGAGGATGGTGGGCAAGCGGGCGGTTGGATTCTGGATAATGTTTGAGAGAGTGCCGCCCGCTTACCCACCCTACGAGACTAAAAGAATTCATTCACAATTCATCATTCATCATTCACAATTACTTGTCAAATAATTTCACAAATTCCTCGTAGCCTTCTTCAACCAATTTTTCCTTTGGGATAAATCGCAACGCGGCAGAATTGACGCAGTAGCGTAAACCGGTTGGTTCTGGGCCATCCGAAAAAACATGGCCTAAATGGGAATCACCCT
>QNER01000510.1 GCA_003646175.1 Candidatus Parabeggiatoa sp. nov. 1 | reverse complement strand
TCACTAAAACAATAGCACTGGTTATTACAATGATATTTTTGACTAAATAAGGGTTTGTGAATTTAACCGTTGGTTTTTATTCGCTAAAATTGACAGACAAGTCTATTAAGGATTTTGGCGAATTTAACGGTTGGTTTTTATTCGCTAAAATTGACAGACAAGTCTATTAAGGATTTTGGCAGATAGAGAAGGGCGATACCACAAAAGTGCAAAAGTGATACATACGCCACAAAGCGATAGCATCACGAAATACTTTAAAATCAAACGATTACAATTTTTGCTCTGTACATAGGCGGCAGATATAAAATTGAACGCAATGGCATTCTCGAATACAGAATGACGACCGGCCGTTATATTTTATTTAATAACTCATGTTACGCACAATGCTTCAAAATGAGTCAATTGGTGCAACCATAAAGGATTGCCCCTAGCTTTATTGCACAAATCATGACTTCAAGAAGCAATGTGCGTAACATCAGTAACTAATTGATTTGGGTGCGTAAGACGTTTTACTTGCTTAAGTACCTGAGCATGATTAATAGGGTATTTAGAAACCAAGTTTCTTGTTGAACCTTGGTTTCTCACGACGTACGTACAAAATATCTGAAAATTCTGAGCGAAGGTACTTATCTCTTACTCTGCTAATAACCATTTATGAATCCAACCCTCTTGACTTGGATTTGAAAACACTTTGACCTTTTTCCAATACGTCAATGGTTGTTCATCGAGTTCAATGACCCTTTCCCCCTTTTCTAATACCGTTTCAATCTTGTTTTTTGCCGGATTTTGTTGGTTAGGGCCAAGTTGTCGAAGAGGCGCAACCGAAACAGATATTACTTTAAACTTTAATAAGTTTTCCCTAATTTGTTTAATTAAGGCTTCTCTGTGGGTTTTATCCATTATTTGTTCTAATGAAAAATTGGATTTTTCTAACGCTTTCAAAAAAGTTGTGGTGGCATCGTAAGCATGTGCGGTGCGATAGTCAACTGACAATTTTTTGTAGTTTGGAGATTTTTCCAATTTTTCAACCACTTTTTTTTGTGGATAAGCAGATTTTGGTAGTACAATTAACCAAGGATTAGAGTCTTTAGCAGCAACTTCAGAAAACAGGGAAATTTGTAAGTGACTATTTCCCTGACTTATTTCGTTGATTGTTGATAGACAATCTTCATTTCCAGCCCCTAAAATAATTTTGGCTTTGCCCTGAGTTAGTAATTCTTTTGCTTTGCCATGATCGTCGCAATCACGCGAATCATAGATAACGTGATATCCATTAATTGTCTTTTGCTCCTGAAGTGCAAATTCTACACCGTTCAGCTCACTTCCGCGTTCAAAGACTAACCCAATGGGTAAGGTATCCTCAGCCAAAGCCCAGTTTAGCATAAGTAATAAGAAAATGAAGCTAATAACCTTGAAATGGATTTCATTGATATTTATCCATGTCGGATTGAATAGCGTAGGGTTCATAATTTTTCCTGATAAAAACTTTATCAAACTTGGTTTTTCTTCGTTTAACTATTAGACAAAAAGCCTTGTAGCTTTTTAGTGGATGAACATATTATATAAAATGATCGTGAGTGTATACTTACCACCGTCAGAAATGGATTTTTTTTGATTTGGAAAGATATAAAAATAATTTTTTTAATTTAATTTAAATAAAGTATAGTCTCATCCACCAAATAGCATTTTGGATATTTTGCTATGTTTAATCTAAAAAGTCAATATATATATTTATTATGACTATTATAAATACGATAGCAGATATAATGGAAAAAATACCGGTTCCGGTGTTCTATGCCCTTATCTTATATTGGGGATATTGCATTATTCAAGGTGGCATAGGTTTTTTCTCACACTGGAATAAACCCGCCCGCGATTATTTTATTGCTGATCGTTCACTCCCCGGTTGGGTGTTCCTCCTTGCCGCAACAGCCACTTCTTTTTCTGGCTGGACTTTTATAAGTCACCCAGGGCTCATTTACAAAAATGGTTTTCCGGGAGGCTACGCTTCTTTTTACGCTATTGCGATTCCATTTACGGGTCTATTTTTCCTGAAACGTCAGTGGATGCTCAGCCAGCGCTGCGGTTTCGTCACACCGGGTGAAATGTTTTGTGCGTACTTTAACTCAGAGTCAATGCGTAGATTAGTAGTAGTGGTTGCGTTAGCATTTTCCATACCCTATCTTGCTATCCAATTACGTGCATCCGGCTTTTTGTTCAATATACTCACTGATGGCAAGTTAAGTATTGATGTCGGTATGTACTTACTGTCCGCAGTGGTAATAATTTATGTGGTACTTGGTGGCTTACGTGCAGTGGCTTATGTGGACACCCTACAGGCTATACTGATCGCATCAGGCATTACAACTCTCGGCATTCTTGTGCTTTATTATGCGGGGGGGTGGTGTCAATTAAACACAGGCATTACTACTTTAGCTCAGTTTGATGTTCAGTTTAATGGTAAAGTGACTGAAGTTGGTCATAGTCATTACGTTGCCATTCCGGGTGTCATTCAATCCGTCTCTGATAGATTGAGTACAACAGAGACGACCACAGGTGCGGTTTGGAATGGTCTGATGATTCTCACTTTTATGCTGGTGTTGATGGGGATTCAAACTTCACCAGCATTTTCTATGTGGGCATTTTCCAATAAAGAACCCAAGTTTTTTGCACATCAACAAGTGTGGGCTTCATCCTTTTTTATTGGCTTTATTCTCATAGTGTTCACAACCATACAAGGATTGGGTTCACATTTATTAGGTGCCGATGCCGCATTTCGGGAAGCACATCCTAATCTTGTGAATAATATCATGGGGGTATTTTTAGGTGATGAAGATTTAATGGTTCACAATGCGGAAAGCAAACAAGATGCATTGGTGCCGTTGCTTATTCGTTTAACGGGTGATATTGCACCTTGGTTAATGGGTTTGCTATCAGTATGCGCTTTAGCGGCTATACAATCCACAGCCGCCTCCTATATGTCCACAACCGGTAGTATGTTGAGCCGTGATATTTTTAAAAATGGGTTTATGCCCAATATAGGAGATGGTTTGCAGAAATTCTTTGGCGGTGTGGGTGTCATTCTTATTACGGGTGTTGCTTTGTGGGTAGCGACAACCGCAACAGATACTTTAGTGTTTATGGGTGCATTAGCCGTTGCTTATGGCTTCCAAATGTTGCCGGCACTGCTTGCTATATGTTGGTTTCCATTCTTTACACGCCAAGGTATTTTATCTGGCCTAATTGTTGGTCTTGTTGTGGTCACTGTTACTGAGGGTTTTGGTCAAGAATGGTTGATGTGGGATCGCTGGCCTTTGATACTACATTCTGCATTTTGGGGCATGCTCTTCAATTTTACGTTTGCCATTACTATTTCATTTCTCATCAAAAATAAAGAAGGAGAAGAACAAGAAAGAAAACACCGTGATGCATACCATCTATTCCTACGGGAGCATGTTGGCTCGTCTGACTCTGGATACAAAAAAATATTGAAATTATTAATCGCTTGGGGCATTACATTGGCATGGTTATTTTTTGCAATTGGGCCGGGTGCGTTTTTGGGTAACACTATTTTCAGTAATCCATTTATACCTTCCATCTGGGCGTGGCAAATATTCTGGTGGATGTGGGGTGTTTTTATGATGTGGTTCTTGGCTTACCGGATGGGGTTGTCCACTGAACCTAAAAATGAAATCACACCTTTGCATCAAGACATCAGCGAAGTACCAGTGTGGTCAAGAGATTGTAGCAAAATTTAATCAAGAAAGCCATACTGGGCACCGTCACAAATTGAGCTTTTCTGTCATTTCTCGCTTCGCTCGAAATGACAAAAGCGCAACTTATACCGGTGCGGAGTATAGCAGCCGGTGGGAAAATCTGACTAAGATTTATTGTTATTATAAAAAATTGAAGAATCAATGATGTTATGAGAAATCCGATTTTTCCCCAAAATCTGGATTTCTTTGCCCTAAAGGAGAAAGTCATGCGTATTTTGATTATAGGTTTAGTATTACTGCTTTTGTCAGCATGTTGTAAATTGGAAGACGAACCAACAACAGAGGATAAGAGAACTAAAATCATATTTTCCCATGTTGTAGGAAAAGACACCCCCAAAGGCATAGGCGCGAATATGTTTAAACGATTAGTTAGGGAACGTCTTGGAGAGCAAGTGGTGGTGGAAGTGTATCCCAATTCGTTATTGTACAATGATAATGACGTTATGGAAGTTCTGAAATCAGGGAAAGTGCAATTAGCCGCACCTTCACTTTCCAAACTTGCTAAGTACCACAGAACATGGCAAGTTTTTGATTTACCATTTCTATTTGAAGATATTGATGCGGTAGACCGTTTTCAAGAAAGCCAGAAGGGTAAAGAATTACTGACTTCTTTGCAAACTGACGGTTATGTCAGTTTAGCTTATTGGCATAACGGCATGAAACAGTTATCCGCCAATCAATCTTTGCAAAAGCCTGATGATGTTAAAGGGCTGACATTCCGTATTCAAAAAGAGAATGCTAACGATGCCAAAAAACCGAAACCACTCAGTGTGCTGCAAGCCCAATTTACTGCGTTGAATGCCAAAACAGAACCAATGGCCTTTAGTAAAGTTTACAAAGCTTTACAAGATAAAAATATCGATGGACAAGAAAATACTTGGTCTAACAGTTATTCTGAAAAGTATCACAAGGTTCAAAATCACTTTTCTCAAACCAATCATGGTTATCTCGGTTATTTACTGATTGCCAACACTGATTTATGGAAGGGACTGGATAATGAGGTGCGAGACGAATTGACAAAAATTATCAAAGAAGTTACCGCGGAAGTGAATGAATTAGCAAATAAATTGGACGAATCTAGTCGCCAAGAGATTGAAAAAAAAGCAGAGCTTTTTTTCCCTGACAAAGACGAGCGTGAAGAATGGTGCAAAGCTATATGGCATGAAGAAATGCAATCAGATTGGAAAAGGATTGTAAATGATATTGGCTCTGATATTCTTGAAGCGGCTAAAAAAGCCAATGAAAACCAAGAACGATGTCCTTTCACCACCATAAGCTCAATCTTATCTGAGTCCAGTAATGAATGAACGTTTGTATAAGTCCCTAAAATGGATGGCCATCATGTTGACGGTGGCGTGGATTGGGTGGAGTTTCTATGACGGTTTTTATGCCCAAAGGAAACCGGGCGACAAGGCCTATTTTGCCGGCAATAATCTATTTAAGGATGGATATTATGAACGTGCTCTGCGCGAGTATGAACAAGCACTCAAGAAAAATCCCAACCATATTTATGCCCTACGCGGCAAAGCGCGTAGCCTTTTGCAATTGAAGCGTTATCAAGCGGCGTTGGCGGCCTTTAATCAGGCCATCACCCAAGTACCTGATTTTGCAACCACTTATGCTAATCTGGGAATTCTCTACGATAGGATGGGGCTGCATGAAGAGGCCTTGGCTGACTATGAACGCGCTTTGCAAATGGACAGTCAACTGGCGGATGGCCCCGATTGGTTGACGCGCTTTTTCCGCCTACAACCCGAAAAACCCCCCACCATTGCGGATCGTGCCCAATATCTGCGAGAACAATTGGCCAAACCCCCATCAGAACGGCTGTTACGCCAACCCGAACTGGATGATAAACAACAGCCTTATCAAAAGTAAGTGAGTGAAGCCTAAGTATTTTTACTGATTATAGTTAAACCAAACCAGCTTTATATCGATGACCCGAAAAAAACACGACTCGTATTCTAAGCAATTTGTGGCCGAATTCCTTGAACCTCAAGGGGGTGCCCAAGTGAACTACGAAATTCCCCCAACAATCTCGATCATGCAGGTGTTTATTTTGTGCTGGTACCGGACGCATATGTGATTGGAGAGTGCTTAGCAGCTATCAGTTAAGTACAACTAATCCCAGATATTTCCCAATAACCGCTGTGCCTACCCCATTCTAAGTGCCATTTGGACATCGGGGTACACGCTT
>QNER01000509.1 GCA_003646175.1 Candidatus Parabeggiatoa sp. nov. 1 | reverse complement strand
GATATGAATCTCATTGTAGGCAAGAATGCTACTGGAAAAACCAGAACGCTTAATGCCATTGCAACCTTAACGAAGTTATTAGCGGGTGATCTGAAAATAATGGATAACGCTTGATCATAATGGTGTGGATATGAACTATCGACTGCGCTTTGCGGATGATGAAGTGATAGAAGAAGCACTCTGGCAGGGCGACAAATTGCTTTTACAACGGGAGAAAGCGGGCAATGGAAAAATATTAACCGAACAATTAGATAAACCGGGTGACTATCTGGCTTTTCAACCTCCTCCGAATGAACTGGCCGTTGTGAGTAGGCGCGATGCGATTCAGCACCCCTTTCTTGAGCATTTACTGGGTTAGGCAACTTTGATTTTTTTTCCTCGAATTACTACTTATATAACTACAAGGATTGTTTATAATAAAGGATTAAAGTTAAGCAAATTAAGTTTTAAAGTGATTCTGATACAATAAAGTTTTATTCGGCGTTTTATTTGAATAGAAGTAATATTCATAAACTGACAGAAGGTTATAATCTTATCCTTTATTATAAACAATCCTTGTAGTTATAACAGAAATGGAAAAAACTTGATTATCAAAAGTTTATTTAGGCAAGGATTTCAGAAAATTATTGGTTTACGCGATATGTATTCACAAGCTTATCGCGAAATATCACCAAATATTATTGACTATAACATCATCCAACAATTTATTGAGGGTGCGAAACACAGTATTGCGACAATGAGCCAGCCAGATAAAATCAATTTTCATTTTGCCATTATGGAATTAGAAGCATGGTGGCTTTGCATGTATACCCTATACTGGAAGTACAGCGGATTTACGGATTTTACGGATAATTAACGGTGGCATTTATTGCCCAGTTGTAGGTTATGATTTATCGGCCATTGATGCAGAAAAGGTATTTTTTCACCCAGCTTCCAATGTGATTAAAATCCTGAATTTAGTGGGCATCAAATATGATAAACGCTTTTCTGACGTTGAAAGCATTATTTCATCTATGACATTTGACGATATTGTTGATGTGATTGAGAGTGATGATAAACGGTGCGAAAGTTTTAAACAGTTTTGTGATGATTTGATTGATTATTAATATTGTCAGAATCAGAATTTGCAGAATGAAAGAATTAACTGAATAAAACCAAATAACCCATTCTGAAAATTCTAAAATTCGGCAAATTCTGATTCCGACTAAAAAGCTTAATCAGTGGCATCAACTGAAGGAGCAATTAAACCAAGTATCGAACCGTATCTACCTAAAGGTAGAAAGGGCGTATGTCATATACAAAATTGCTGAAATTCGGGGCAGCGATAAGTTTAGTTTGCTCTCAAACAAGCTTTTAACCGAAGCGAACACAGCATTAATGATGGCAGAATCAACCAAACAAGCCATTGAGGAAGGGACAAAATGATGAATCGTAAAATGGCTTTCTTATTCCTTATCGCTTTAGTCGTTTTTGGCTGTAGTCAAGAAACTAATCTCCAAAAAATTATGGAGACAGATCATAAAGTGCTCTCATTTCTCACCGAAATGAATCCGGCTCTACAGCAAAAGTTTGATAAAATAACTGCGGAAATAGTGCGTGCTGATGAAAAAATTCAACAATTACACGAGTTGAATAAATTTTTTCCCAAGCAAAGCGATATTATTAATAAAGCCCTCCAACAGTGGCAAGGGCTTCGTAAAGACTTATATGCTACTTTGAAAAATATCTATTCCAAGGTAGAAGGTGCTTATGTTGCTTACCGAATTGATGAGATACAAGGTAGAAAACAATTTGGTGATTTATCACAAAACCTCTTAGCAGAAGCCAATGCGGTTTTGGCAAACGCCGAAATCACCAAAAACACCATCGAAGAAGAACTTTCTCAAGAGTAATCCCAAAAACACATCATAATGGTATAAACCTGACAGGTTTTCAAAACCTGTCAGGTTTTTTTTTGAAGAAATCACTACTTTTTTCTATACGTGAGGAAGCTATGAACGCATTTTCACCAGATTTTTCCAACTCAAAAAACATGTTGCTTTGTGCCATTAAACAAATTTCAATCGAAAATTACCAAGGCATTATTAAAACCAACATTGCAGACATTCCCGTTGATACGCAGTGGATTTTTTTGACGGGTGAAAATGGGTTTGGGAAAACGATGGTTTTACAGGCGATTGCGATTAGTTTATTTGGCAATCAAGATAAACAAAGAATCCTGACTGACTCTGATTGTCATACCTGGGTGGAATTTAAAAACCACGGACACAATCAGATCAATATTTTGGGAACCCCACACAACAACCCTTTCACTGACTTGGTTGCTTACGGCTCTTCGAGGTTGGAAATTCAAAATCAACAAGCGCGAAATGAAATCTCTGCTAAAAGTACAACAACTTATGGATTGTTTAATACTGATGGGATATTATTCTTAGGAGTCCAAACTTTAGTTTGGGCAGGTTCCAAACTAAAGTTTGGACTCCATCACCCACATTGCACCATTACCCTCGTTTGAATAAAAATGACCAAAAAAAACTTATGCTCGTTCCCAACCTATTTATAAATCCTTTATTATATACAATCCTTGTAGTTCTTGTTTTTTGATAGCAGGAAAACAGATGCGCCCATTGGCAATTCGTTGTATTCCGTCAATTCGTTGTACTCAATAGCCGTGTCACTTTTGACAATAACTACAAGGATTGCATATAAGAAGGGATTTTTTAAACAGATAGCATCCCTTCAAGGGATACTATCTGTTACAGCCAGTATAGTAAAACTAACTGAAAGCCCATTCTAAAAATCCTTACTCAACGCCACCCCCTTCATTTCCTTTTCCAGAGACTTACGGAAAATCACCGGCCCCAACCATGTGTAAACAACCAAGATTAACCAAAAAATACTGATGATGCTGGCTAAACCGGGTTCACCAAAATCATTGGCAACGATGGTAGCCACGCGATAGATCACAAAAGCCACTACCAACACAAAAATGGCACGTCCGGAGCCCAAAGAACCCATCCAAGTGTTGTAACGCCACCAAAGTCCCAAAAAGAAATTGGTGCGAGCCTTAATAGCCGTCATCAGATACAGCACTTTGGGATTGTCGGGATCTTGCCTTAAGGCCCACAAAGCATGTTCACGCGCTTGTTCAATATCGCCTTTCTGCAACAACACATGCCCCATCAATATCAACGCGTCAGAATGCTCAGGTTCCATTTGCAACGCATCAAATGCCCACCGTTCTGCTTGAGCGAGATCACCTTGCTCCAAATAATATTCCCCGTAAGCCACCAACGTATCAGTATCTTCCGGATCAATTTCCAAAGCCTTTTCGAGTAGCGGTAGCACCTGCTGGCTGCGATTAGTGAGGCTATAAAGCCTGGCTAACAAGCGATAGTATTCCGGCACATGGCTGTCCATTGCCAATAGCTGCTGTAAATGAGATTCCGCCTGCTCGAATTGGCGGTGTGCTATAAGTACCTGTGCATTCGCATAATGGGCTAAAGGCAATTCAGGCTCTAAAGTCAGCGCAATATTGGCTTCATGTTGTGCTGCATGAATGCGGCGCTGATCGAGTAACACAATGGCAAGTAACGCATGGGCATCTGACAGATCCGGATCTATGCTAAGAATACGTCGCAAATATTCAATCGCACCATACGTGTTGCCCTGAGCCATTTGTTGTCTGGCATGGCTTAACCATTTTTCTAATTCGTAATCGTTCATTAGCTCATCACCAAAATCCAAAGCTTAAATGGTAGCAAAGTCAATACCGCTTTGCGCCCCAAAAAAGTTGCCAGAAGCAACACCCAAATACCATTTCTAACAATGCCACCGTAATATTCGTAGAGTTCAAATGTCCTGGCTTGTAAGGTAAAAACGGTATAGCTGACGGTGATTTTCCAAACGAGTAGCACGAGTATCGCATATTGTATGCTACTATCGCTGTGTATCACGTTGTTGTTGTACAGCACAAAAATGGTCACTGCCAACACCGTCGAACCGATGAATCCGCCAATCACCCAACCAAGTTCACGCCAACGAGTGGGACTGCCCACCGCAAAACCATTGACGACAAACCAAGGCCATGCCAACCATGCACCCCCGAACATCAGGCCCAGCAAAGGCCAAAAAGGATTAACCACCAAATGAGAGAATTGACTGGATTGCGGTTCGTCTTCAATACGATAAGTGCTTGTCATCGTTCATTACCCTTTGCCATGTTTCTTCAAAAACGTTAAGACATCATTGTATTGTCCTGATTCATTTGAATATTTCGCGTAATTTCTGGCCGTGGTAAGCCACTCCAGTGTCGTCGGCTTGATTTGCCTCAGTGCCCTTTTCAAATGATCGTCAGTCAACGGCACTTCACTCCCCTGTTCAAGGGTGTCCTCAATCGCCTCGTCCACCGAGGTTTCTACCAAATCAGTCAAATCAGCCCCTGAAAACCCCGAGGTTTGTTTAGCCAAATAATCAATATTAATAGTGTCGGCAACCGGGCGATCAACGAGCAAGAATTTGAGAATACTGGCACGCGCTTCTCGATCCGGCGGTGGCACAAATAGCACACGATCAAAACGCCCGGGACGGCGAAAGGCCGCATCAATACTCCAAGGCACATTGGTTGCACCAAGAATAAGCACGCCTTGATTGGATTGTGAAAAACCATCCATTTCAGACAGAAATTGGCTCACCAGTTTTGAGGAGGTGCCTTCACGAGTATATTGACGCTTGCCACCCAAGGCTTCCATTTCATCAAAAAACAGGACGGCCGGCAGATTACTACGCGCCTGTTCAAACACCGCATGTAATTTGCGTTCGGATTCACCAATATACATATCAAGCACATCGGAGATGACCACATTGTAAAACGTTGCTTGACACTCACCGGCCGTTGCGCGTGCCAATAAAGTTTTACCGCAGCCGGGAGGCCCATAAAGTAATATACCACCGCCCACCCGTTTCTTAAAACGTTGGAATAGCGTAGGCTTTTGAAAAGGCAGGATAATTTTTTTATGAATTTGCTTTTTGATATGTTCCAATCCCCCAACCTCTTTAAAGGTTAAGGTTTCCCCCGGCACCAGTAAGCGAGTCAGTTCCGTGTCATCCGTGTCATCATTAGAAATCACTTTAAGACGGGGCCTATCCTTGCCTTGTGAAAATTCCCGAACCTTAGCATTTAAGCGAGTTTTAAACTGCGGATCTTCAAGGGCCGGATTTTTTTCAACGGCCGCCTGATAAGCGGTATAGCCCTCCGGGCGCCGATCCAATGCCAGGTAAACTCGTGCCTTTAGCATCAGCGATGCGCCACTATCGGCATCAGCAAAGGTGAGCGCCAATTCTGGATCATCTGCGGCCAAACAAATTTCAGCCACCAATTGGCGATGCACTCCTTTAAAGTCATCGGGGTTATACTTCTTTAGTAATTCATAAACTTGCGCGTATTCTTCTTGCTCAAAACCGGCGCGTAACACAACCATCAATAGCTCATGGTTTTCAGGCGTTGCGTCCAACGCGATTTTTAACGATTGTAGGGTTTGATTATCCATATTTTCATTTTTTTGCAGTGTTCAACAAGATATTGAGTGGTAAGCACCGAATTAGGAATTTTCTGCTTTTTAAATCCCCCTAACCCCAAAAACAGACGGGGGAAGTGGGAAATTTAAATAAGGAACGTGCATGAAATAATTGGGGCAACCATAAAGGTGGGACAACCATAAAGGATTGCCCCTACGTAACGTGATGAATTGTAGGGGCAATCCCTTGTGGTTGCCCCAAGAAGGTGGGCAATAAAAGGACCTTGCTCGGTGGGCAAAAAATTCATAATACCTGAAAATTTATGGTTCAGTACATATCGCTTTTTTGGCGATAGTATCACTTTTGTGGAAGTATTTCGTGATGCTATCGCTTTTTTGGCGATAGTATCACTTTTGTGGAAAGTATTTGGTGATGCTATCGCTTTTTTGGCGATAGTATCACTTTTGTGGAAAGTATTTG
>QNER01000508.1 GCA_003646175.1 Candidatus Parabeggiatoa sp. nov. 1 | reverse complement strand
GCAGCATAACGAGTTAAACTGTCTAAAAAGTCGCCACTGGCTGCGTAATCTTGGGGACGGCGCACGGGCACAGGTTCGCCACAGGCGGTAATCCAAACGATGACATCGGCTGCGGCTTCTAAATCATCTTGACAGTAAACTTCATCAGCCGTTTGAAAACCCGCAATATACAAAACGCGATTCCCCGCCGCTCGCATGGCGGGGCCGACAGCGCGAATGTCGGCAGCACCCAAGCGTCCCCCAATCACCATGACTGTTTCACCACCGTTGGGAATAGTCGTGCGTACCCCGGTGGGGCCCATCAAAGAAATGGGTTCGCCGGCGCGAAAAGTGGCACACAGGCGTGAACTTGCGCCCTCTTCAAGTACCATCAGAGAAATAATGCCATTGTCAGGCTCAACACCGGCGCAACGCATGGCCAAGGCTTCTGTTTGTAAGCGCGTATCGCCCACAATGGGTGCCAATGTTTCAAAGTTTTGCAGACGGAAAAATTGACCAGGACTGAATTTTTTAGCGGCCATTGGGGCGCGTATTTTGAGTTCAACAACGGTGGGCGTGTGCCGTTGCACTTGTTCTATCCGAGGCTGCAACAAATCTTGCATCTTGGTTTTGAAGGTTAAATATTCCTCAGAAATCCCCCCCTGCCCCTCTTTGCTAAAGGGGGGAGTCTCCGTTTTTCCTGAAATCCCGATTTTCTCATTTAATGCGTTCACAATATGTGGATAAGTCCGCATCCCGGAGGCCACCGCTTTAACAACGCTACCATGAAAGGCCGGATGCGTATCGCCAATAAAAGTGACGCGGTGGTTATCTTGTTCATAAGAAGTAAACGGTCCAAAATCTGGCACTTTGCAATGCGCGGGTGCTGGAATAGGTTGCAACATGCCCTCAATATCCTGATAGGGTTGATATTGAAAAATACCATTGCGCTGAAAATGTCCTTTATGTTCAAATTCATAAGCAACATTGGGTTTAGCACCAGTGGCGACGAAAATGGCGCGGGTGGGTAACACAATTTGTTCATCGGTGGCTTGCCAATGGCCGTCAGCATCGCTGACACGTTTTTGACAGATTAAGAATTGTACATGCCCGTGCTTATCTAACCGCACTACTTTGGGCTCTAAACCTTCAAAATAAAAAATGCCTTCTTCTAACGCTTTAATGATTTCTTCATGGTTGCGTTGGTAAGCGGGGGAATCGCGCAGGGAACGGCGATAGGTAACGGTAACCCCGCCCCATTTGTGCAGTAAATTCTGTAGATAAGGTTTTGTCCCGGCCAGTTTGGCGCGTTCACGTTCCGCCCGTAATTCTCTGGCATGGGTCAAAAATTCACACAATGTCTCCAATGACTGCGCATCCAGTTGCTCACGCACACGGACTTCACCAAAAGCATGGCTGAGTTGTTCATAGCGGTGTAGGATTTTTTCAATTTGTATTAAATAATAGGCCTGTACCTCGGTGGCGGTATCTATTCCCGTTAGTCCCCCACCTATCACGATGGCGGGTAAGCGCACTTGTAAATTAGCTAAACTGTTTTTCTTAGCAGCCCCCGTTAATTGTAAAAACATAAGAAAATCAGCAGCTTGGCGCATACCTGGTGCGAGACTGCCGGGAATAGGTAAGGCTTGTGGCAAGCCAGCACCGACAGCAATAGCAACATGATCAAAACCTAAATCCCACGCATCTTCTACAGTAATGGTGCCCCCAAAACGTACCCCCCCATAGACTTGAAAATAAGGGCGGCGTAATAAACTGAGATAAACCAATTTTAAAAAGTTTTTGTCCCAGAGCACGGTGATGCCATATTCAGCGACACCACCAAAGCCAGTCATAATGCGTTCATCCAATTCTTCTTTTAAACTGGCATAATCCCTAATAGGTTGATTAATAAATTGTGCCGGCAGCGGCTCGATTTTAAGGCCATCAATCCCGACAACCGCAAAGCCTTCCATCAGTAGATGATGCGCCAAAGTAAAACCGGCGGGCCCCATTCCGGCAATCAGGACTTTTAAACTGTTATAGGGTTTTGGTGCCCATTGACGTTGCCGCAGCGGATTCCAGCGCGTCAGTAAATCATAAATTTCCACGCCCCAAGGTAATGCCAGCACATCAGTCAACACGCGGGTTTCAATTTGAGGAATATTGACGGGATCTTGTTTTTGATAAATACAGGCCTTCATGCAATCGTTGCAAATACGATGACCGGTGACGGCACAGTTATGGTTGTCTACCATCACCATCGCGAGTGCGGCAATGGTGTAGCCATCGCGCTTGAGGATGTGCATTTCGGAGATTTTTTCATCTAACGGACAGCCGGTGAGCGTGTTGCCCAATGGATCGGTTTTTAAACCAAGTTCAGGTTTGCCTTTTTTTTCTGGAAAGCCCTTAGAACAAAAATCGCCATCGTGATCATGACAATAAATACAGTAGTTTATTTCACTTTGCACCGCTCGGCTCGACATCCGCGGTTCAGTCAATTTAAAGCCGTCACGCTGACGGCGATTGTTGTGGGGGCCCGCCAGTCGTCCCGTGGCCTCGTTTGACACGGGCACGGTGGGGACTAAATTGACATGGTTGACTTGTTGTGGTAGGCGAAAGCTAACCCAATCACGCACAGCGGCTTGTCCTTCTGGCGTGGTTAAGGCGCGAATGCACCAACGAGTGAGTTTTTCAATGTCGTCGGTGTGTGCGTCTTTGTTGGCAAGATAGTGTTTTGCGAGCAAGGCAACAGCCAATTCTCGATCCGCTTTATCATAAGGTTGTGATAACTGATGAATGTCCAAGGCTTGCGCCAGCCAAGCATCTAGCTCCGCAAAACTTTCCAACGACTCTGTTTTCATCAAGCGCCGCCGGGCACGGCGTAGCACAAACCATTTTTTAAATTCAAAGATGGGATCATGCTGGCGAGTTTGTTGACGTGACGCTTCTAGGGCTTCATGGATACCAAATAAATCAGCCATAAATTCTTCAAGCACTGGGGCACAAACCAGTAGCAATTCGCTAATTTGTATGGGGGTAACGGTTTGGGTACCGAAGCGATAAGCGAGTAACTTAGTATGCAGTGAGGGGTTCTGATGATGCAGATGGGTGAGAAATTGCTGATCGAGCGTATTAAGCGTGTCAGCTTGAAAAAACGTTGCGAAAGTAAGTTCGTTAAAATTCATGGTGGGAATTGGGAATTGGGATCTTTGACACAAAAGACAGCATCGCTCCAACTGGAGCAACGATTGGGAAATGGGATTTGGGCTTGCATAGTTTGCAAAAAATCTAAAAAAACTTTGCGGTAATTTTTTCTGTGATAGGGTATCTACGCAAAAGTTGGAGCGATGTTGTCAACTTTTGCGTTCTTCGCTGTGCTTTGCGGAGCTTTGGACTTTCACAGTAATTTAGCCCTCGTTGGGTTTCAGGCTTTTTTAGGCGTTATCCGAAAACGGCAGCCTTGCTTGATATCTTTTTATTGGATAATGAGCAACGCCTGAATGAGAGTGTTTAAAACCTAAATAGGAATTTATCGCATAAATCTGAATGACTCATTAAGAATGACTCATTAAGAATGATGACCGTTCCCCGCGCCTCAATGCCATTAACTTAAGGGCAACCACAAGGGATTGCCCCTACATGACACGACGGTTCGTAGGGGCAATCCTTTATGGTTGCCCTCATGAAAAACATTCATTAAATAATGGCATTGTCCCCGCGCCTGTGGGGATGAACCGCTGATACGCTCAACAGCTTTGATCAACAATTCCCGTTCCCCGCGCCTGTGGGGATGAACCGGAAATCGATACTTCTTGTAAAGCGGCACAAATTCCGTTCCCCGCGCCTGTGGGGATGAACCATCCCATTCTTAATGAGTCATTCACCATTCATCATTCATGAGGCTTTTTCCACAATTTTGATCGTTTCAAAACGAAGAAATTCTTCTATAGATAGCGCATCTTTGGGGCGAGAGAATAAATAGCCCTGCACATGATGACAGTGTGCTTCTGTTAACATAGAAACTTGATAATGAGTTTCCACCCCTTCTGCAATGACTTTTAAATCAAACGCGTCCCCCAGTGCAATAATCGCGTTGGCAATTTGTACCGCTTTATGGGAAGTGTCGATTTCTTTAATAAAACTTTTATCAATTTTTAGCGCATCAATTGGAAATTTTTGTAAATAACTCAAAGAAGAATAACCCGTCCCAAAATCATCAATGTATAATAGTGTTTTCAAACTTTTTAAGTCATTCAGTACCATCAGCGCCGCTTCTGGGTCCTGCATCATGGCACTTTCAGTGATTTCAATGCGGCAAGTTGGGCCGTTGATACCGGTTTTTTCAAGAATATCTTGAATTTGGCGAACTAAGTGTGGTTGCTTAAGCTGAACCGGCGAAACGTTAATATTCATGCCTAACTCGGCATGGTGGGAAAATTGAGTTTGCCAACGGCGCAACTGAGTACAAGCCGTTTCAAAAACCCATAATCCTAACTCCTTGATTAACCCTGAATCTTCTGCCAAAGGAATAAACTTGTCAGGAGGAACCAAGCCCTGTTTTGGATGCAGCCAACGCACCAACGCTTCCAACCCCACAGTTTGGTGCGTTTCTAGCGAAATAATCGGCTGATAATACAAACAAAATTCTTCCCGTTCCAAGGCTTTGCGTAAATCCGATTCCATCTTGAGCATGCTGACGATATAAGTGTGCATTGTGGGCTGAAAAAGCGCTGATTTTCCCCGCCCTTGTTTTTTGGCTTCATACATCGCCGTGTCGGCATCACGCAAGACTTCATCAGCACTGTGATATTTTGGATCGCTCAGTGCAATCCCAATACTCGCGGTGGGATTAAATGTTTGATTTTTCAGGGTGTAAGGCTGACTTATTTGTTGGTGAATGCGTTCAATGCGCTGTTCAAGCGTGGCTCCATCAGGGATATTTTCCAACATTAACGCAAATTCATCGCCACCAAATCGCGCGACGACATCATTTGCACAGATGTCACTGTCCAAGCGATGGGCAATTTCGGTGAGCAGTTGATCGCCTACCAAATGTCCCATGCTGTCATTAACGATTTTAAAACGATCTAAATCGACGAACAGCACAGCAAACGGAATTTTAGATTTTATATTTCGGATGTCATCTTTAAAAATTGAAAATTCAAAACTAGAATTTGAAAATTGAGCGAGTGCCTCTGTTAAACGGGTGGTGAAAGCAGCGCGGTTTAACAGTCCGGTCAATTGATCATGTGTAGCATCATGGCGCAGCTTTTCCTCAGTCAGTTTACGCCCTGTGACATCTTCAACCATGCCCTCATAATAGAGAATTTGGTCACCCTCACGCACAACCCGCACCGTTTCATTGACCCAAATTATCCTACCATCTCGACAACATGCTTGGTATTCAAAGTCTTGTACGTTAGAATGGCTTTCTAGCTTTGCTAAAAATTCAACACGCCGCTCAGGGTTAACGTACAATTGTTGCCCAATATCGGTAATTTCGGTGTAGATTTGTTCCGCTGACTCATAACCAAATATGCGGACAAAAGCGGGGTTAACGCTTAAATAATACCCTTCGGGGGTACATTGAAATATACCTTCTATTGCATTTTCATAAATGTCACGGTATTTTTTTTCCGCTTCCAGTCTAGCTTCTTCGGCAAATTTGCGCTCGGTAATGTCTTCAATCATATTAATGATGAAGGGTTGGGTGGTATCGCGGACAATTGAACAACTTTGATTGGCCCACACAATCGTCCCGTTTTTACAGATATAGCGTTTACTAACCTTAAAGGTATCATATTCTCCCGCCAACAGGTTTTCCAACAACTCTGGGTCAGAATTGGCATCTTCGGGATGAGTAAACTCTTTTAAACTCCTATTGTTCAATTCTGCGTCAGTATATCTGAGCAACATTTGCAAAACTCTGTTGCTGTCTAATATTTTGTCCATTAAATCGGTTTGTGCGATACCAATAGCCGCTTCATTAAATATCGCTTGGAAACGTTGTCGAGAGGCAT
>QNER01000507.1 GCA_003646175.1 Candidatus Parabeggiatoa sp. nov. 1 | reverse complement strand
TTACCCTTTTGAATATCCAAAAAAATGGATTTATTCCGGAGTTGCATGGAATGAAGACTATATGCTCAGAGCATTTCTACAGTACAACAATGCTTTTTCCATCGTGTTCTTTAATACCTTTCTAGCGCATTTTTATGAACAGAAACTCAGAGATGAAATGCCTCTTTGTCTGAAGAATGCGGGGAGCCTTTGGATTAAGAAAATCTAGTACACGATCGCTCCAATTTCCGAACCATGTAGCCATCAGGCACTAGATTCCTGCTTTTGCAGGAATAATGGTTTAATTTTTATAATGACAGCGAAAGCAGAAATCTAGGGGGGTATGGAAACTTCCGCTCTCTTGCACCCTAATTATCTCTATTTGAATGAAAGGATGACGGGATTTTAAACAACTATTTGATAACTGATAACTGACAACTGATATGACTCAAATAATTGTTCCCTTATTGTTTTTTGGTATTATTATACTGGTATGTCTCATCATTTATGATTTTCACTTTCGTTACAAGATGAATAGTGAAAAGTGGAGTATCAGTTGGTTTGACCAATACAACAAAACCCTTTTTTTGACTTATGATGACAGTCCTTCTAGCAATAGAAGAATATTTTATAGAAATGGGCAGAAAAGAGTAGGAGATTCTGAAATTGAGGAAGTGCGCTTGAAAGACGCAATTACCGAAATCATGCCAGATTATGAGTTTCTAACGACACCAACAAATAATATCCTCAATCTTCTTTCAACTCACAATGTCCGTGCCACTTTTTTTATTATGGGTAAGGCCCTTACTTTTGATATTTCCGAAACGGGTGGTAGCTGCGTTAAAAGAATGGTTGATGAAGGGCATACGTTGGGAAATAATACCTATTCTCATAAGTTTTCTCCAGCCCAAGCCATAGATTGGGTAGTAGAAGACATGATTAAATCACACAACCTTATCACTCAAACCACAGGTATTTCTCCAACTATTTATCGGCCTCCTCAAGGCGCATGGAATGCCAAACTCACTGAAAAGCTCCACGAAAACGCTACCCTGAAAGATTATATATGGTTTTGAATTTGGAACACCTGACGAACTCGTCCAATATTGGCAGAAAAACCTAGCACTTCATCAAAAATCACCTCTTAAATATTATTTTTCCTACCGTATTAGACAGAAAGGCAAAAAAATCTATAAATAAAAGCATTACTGAGAAAATACCGGTGAGAAACCAAGTTTCTGCCATAAGGGACTTAAAAAAAAATAATGTACCCAGTGATGCTATCGCTTGCCGCGATAGTATCACTTTAAAGCGGGTATATTATTTATTGGGTAGTCCCTAAACTTGTTTTCTTGTCACAATTTCGGCGGTTTGGTTCATTCGTGGAGCTATTTTCCAAAGAAAAGTGGGTGATGTGTTTTGAGGAGTCCAAACTTTAGTTTGGCAGGACTTACCAAACTAAAGTTTGGACTCCATCACCTTTATGCACGACTACCCAAGAGAGAACTAAAACAATGATGATCATCGCAAAATGCCCCCTACGCATATCAATGGTAGGGGGCTCTACTGATCTTGAAGCTTTTATTGATAAGTATGAACGTGGCAGTGTCATTAGCTTTCCATCTAACCTCTATACCTACATCACTGTCCACGACAACCACACTGACAAATACATCATCAACTACTCCAAAAAGGAAGAAGTTGACAACGCCACAGACATTAAAAATGATGTCGCTCGTGAAGCACTGGTTTACTTTGACATTGAACCCATTACGGTAACGTTTAACACCGATATTCTCTCTGAAGGTTCCGGTTTAGCCGCCTCTTCTTCCTATACCATTGCCATTGTCAAAGCCTTAACCATGTACAAAGGCATTAATTTATCTGATTTTGAAATATGCCGCCTTGCCCTAGAACTAGAACGCAACTTTAATCCTCTCACTGGCTATCAGGACACTTATGGCTCTGGTATCGGTGGATTCAAGCGCATTGACTTTCACAAAAACCGCCGCCCACTGTTTCGCTATTTGGATGTCGCCTTTCTAGAAAAGTACGACATGTATCTTGTCAATACCGGCATAAAACGAAGCTCTACCGCGGTTTTACAATCTGTAGACGTGGACAAAAGTGCCACCCTCCTGCCACTTGTCGACGAGATGGAAAAAGCCATTGAAACCAATGACAATCATACTTTTGAGAGCCTTTTTAATCAGGGTTGGATACAAAAGAAAGCCACTTCAAGCCTGATAACCAATAATCCTAAAATTAAACAAATGGATGAATTATTTTCAAAAAACCAGATGATACGCGCCGTTAAACTCAGCGGTGCCGGTGGCGGGGGATATTTTCTACTATTGTGTGACAAAGAAGTGGACGTACACATTCACAAAGCGTTTGATCACATTGGTAAAATAACCAAAATCAAAGCCAATGCCGCCGGTGTGATAGGCATTGAAGTCTAACGAAACGGATGCTATCCCTTCTTAGGGATAGTATCCGTTAACTTCGAGAAGGTTTCTATTGATTAAATTTTGCGATATTGCCCTTTTTGAAATAACTGTTATCTAATAAACTTCTTGCCAAACTCATTTATTTTTGGTAGGGTGGGTAACGTCTTTTTGTTGCCCACCGAGATGGTAGGATCGATGGTGGGCAAGAAAAAGACTTTGCCGCCCCCCTACAAAATACCTGAAAATTGGTGCTTCAGTAATTGGTGCTTCAGTACTTAAACTATCGCGGCAAGCGATAGCATCACAGGGTACATTATTTTTTTTGAAGTCCCCAACCCCGCCAAATTATTATTCACCATTTATATCAATTCAATGCGATTCACAATGCCTCCCCCTCTATCGCGACAACTCTAAAAGCAACCAACATCACCGATTGTGGCTTAAATTCCGCCCCCATATATCTTCGCTGGTGAAAATCTAATACCAAATGAACGAAACCAAAAGAAAAATACTCAAATTTTGCCTCGACAAAAAACGAAATATTACCGTTATTGAAATTGCACAAACTTTAAATCTCAATCAAACAACCGTGCAAAAATATATACATGATTTTAAAAACGCCGGCAGAATTGCACAATTTAATTTAAGATTGGGGGACAAATTGACGATATTAAAAGACAATCTCACCCAAAACTATTTTGACAACTACTTATTTGTCTATAAACAAGCACAACTAATTGGTTATCTTAATTTTGATAAAGGATTATATCAATTTGCCTACGACAGTTATTATTTATGCCAACCAGAAGCACTGCCTTTATCGCCAACCATGGATTTGACTGAACCAATATTAGAAAGTGAAATATTTCATGTTTTTGAACAACTTCTTCCAGAAGGCACAGATAGAAAACTACTAGAAATAAAAGCAGAATCTGCTAATGACTTTGATTTATTTCCATTGTTACAGCATATTTATGGTGACTTACAATTTTCCAAAACGCCTCTTAAATTAAAAGATAACCATTATTCTCACCAAATCCATTATGCGGATATCAAAGATAAATTGCTTGGACAAAATACTTTTCCCAATATTTTAGAAATGGAAATTCACATTGATGACAAAGTACTCTTTCCGGAAAAAAACGGATTAAGCGAAGTCAGCAGGACTTTTCCACCGTCGGGATTATCCGGTTATCAACATAAATTTTCAGTCGTCTTAAAAAACAATACCATACGGCAAGCTAACGCGAATGAAAGCGCCTATTATTTTATAAAACCGTATCATCCTAAAAAAGCGGATAGAAACGATGCTTTTTACTTTCCACATTCAGCCATTAATGAACATCTGTTTATGACTTTTGCCAAAAATGAGTTAAGTTTTGAAGTCCCTTGGAATGGCATAGTCAAACGCCCACTGGATAGTGAATATCATTATCTTGTCAAGCGCTTTGATAGATATAACGGCTATAAATTTGCTTATCATGAATTTGCAACATTACTAGGATTGGATAGTGAACACAAATATAAAATGAGTTCAGAAAAAATGTTGAAGCGGATAAAAAAAGTTTTAACGTTACCCAAAGAACGTTTAATTCTCCTCAGCTATTATTTCTATTCAATGCTCATTGTCCATGAAGATATGCACACCAAAAATCTATCGGTGGGCACCGAAGGAAAAATGATCAGAATGTCACCACTTTATGACATTGCAACAACAAACATTTATCAAAATGTTTATGGCTATGAATCCCATTTATCTATTAATGGCAAACGAACGCATATTCGTCCCAAATATTTTTATGTCTTAGTAGATTTAATGGCAATTAACCAAAAAACGTTTGACAAAGCTGCTGCAAATATTCTATTTAATTACACCTATCAACTCCCAGAATATTTTGAGAGATTAGAAAAAACGTTTCCCGACGCTAAAATTTATAAAAAAACGCAAGCGAATTTATCTTGAGAGATTAGAAAAAACGTTTCCCGACGCTAAAATTTATAAAAAAACGCAAGCGAATTTATCTGCTAAAAAACCACGCATTACCCAATCGATCTCATTAGCTGAAAAAATGAAACCAAGCCATCAAATTCTGATTAAACAACTTGAAAAAAATGATTGGTATCAATCTCTTAAAATTCCATGTCAAGTTGATTATCCAGTAGTGCAAACCAATTTTACAGACGGATGCTATCCCTTCTTAGGGATAGTATCCGTTTTACCGACGGATGCTATCCCTTCTTAGGGATAGTATCCGTTTTACGTAGCAAACATGCCCAGATTACTCATCCAAACCTACCACACCGAAGTTGAAAAAATCATCCAATATGGCGGTTCCCGCAAAGAAACCTCCATTCGTGTCGCCTTTCAAAAGCTATTGGAAGGCTATTGCCCCAGAATTAGCCTATCGCACTCAATACCATACCACCGTTTATCCAGATTGCACAGTCAAGGATGCGCTACGCTTGCGTTGGGGTTATTGGGAAAGCAAAGATATCGAGGATGATTTAGATAAAGAAATTCAGAACAAATTTGCTTTAGGTTATCCCTTTAACAATATATTATTTGAGGATTCCGAAACTGCCGTCTTAATTCAAAGTAGGCAAGAAGTTCAGCGCGTAGCAATGGCGGAAGCGGATAAATTGGATGCGTTGCTCACGCATTTTATCCACTATGAACGCCCAGAAGTTAAAGATTTTCGGCAAGCCATTGAACAGTTTAAAGCCGATTTGCCAACCGTTCTCAAAGCGTTACGCAACACGCTTGATGCTCAAGATAAAACCAACCTGCCGTTTAAAGCCGCTTTTAAAAGTTTATTTACCCTGTGCCAACAATCAATCAATCCGAAAATCAACGCGTTTGATATTCGGGAAATGATTATCCAACATATTCTCACCGAAGATATTTTTTTAACGGTGTTTAATGAAAGCCCATTTCATCGGGAAAATGTGGTGGCGCGTCATTTAGAAACGGTGGTGAATAGCTTTTTTACCGGCACCCTTCGCCGTAATACGTTGAAATATCTTGAAAGTTATTATGCGGTTATTCGGCGCGAAGCGGCAAATATTAGCAATCACCACGAAAAGCAGAAATTTCTCAAAGGAATATTTAATACTTATCGCTTTACCGATTACAAAGAAACTGTGGTTGAATTATTGCAACGAGTGTGTATGGTGAGTGTGGAAACGATGGATATTATCAGAAAAATGCCATTATTTATCGTCTCTATCCACAGAAACAGGCACTGGCAGGTAGAGACAACTGATAACCGATAACTGATAACCGATAACTGACAACATGTTGAAATCATTAAATATTAACAATTTTACCGTTTTTGCAAACGCAATAACGGAATTTTCACCCGGCTTTAATATTATCATTGGGGACAATGCCACCGGAAAAAGTCATTTACTCAAGCTTGGGTATAGTGTGATGCGCTCATTATCTCAAGTGACTAGTACAGCAATCACTAAGTTCGCATAAGACTTTTTTAGATTGCTTTGCCCCTGAAAGGGGCTGACATACCAGCCTAGGGCAACGCCCTAGGATTTATGGGTTTAGAATTTCAGCCCTG
>QNER01000506.1 GCA_003646175.1 Candidatus Parabeggiatoa sp. nov. 1 | reverse complement strand
ACAATATGTCCGCAACAAGAATCACTAAATCTATATTAATAACGGGGGGAGGCGGTTTTCTAGGCTCTCATCTGTGTGAACGCCTTTTAAAAGAAGGCGCTGATGTGCTTTGCGTTGATAATTTTTTCACAGGGACCAGAAATAATATTCTTCATCTGTTGGAAAACCCGCATTTTGAAGTGATACGGCATGATATTACTTTCCCACTTTATATGGAGGTAGATGAAATCTACAACTTGGCATGTCCGGCGTCACCAATACATTATCAATTTGATCCGGTACAAACCACCAAAACCAGCGTTCATGGCGCAATCAATATGTTGGGTTTAGCCAAGCGAGTTAAAGCAAAAATATTTCAAGCCTCAACAAGCGAAGTCTATGGGGATCCACAAATTCATCCTCAACCTGAAACTTACTGGGGACATGTCAACCCGATTGGGCCGCGTTCTTGCTATGATGAAGGTAAACGTTGTGCGGAAACCTTATTTTTTGACTACTATCGCCAACACCAGTTGCGGATTAAAGTCGCCCGTATTTTTAACACTTATGGCCCACGTATGCATCCCAATGATGGGCGAGTGGTCTCTAACTTTATTGTTCAAGCCTTGAACAATGATCCCATTACGGTTTATGGGGACGGCTCTCAGAGTCGTTCCTTTTGTTATGTCGATGATCTGATAGAGGCCTTTGTTTCTCTGATGGCTGCTTCCGATGAACTAACAGGGCCCGTTAATTTAGGCAACCCTAATGAGTTTACTATTTTGGAGTTAGCTGAAAAAGTGATTGATTTGATAGGTTCTGCCTCCAAAATCGTCTGTAAGCCACTTCCTACAGACGATCCAAAACAACGGCAACCCGATATTAGACTGGCTCAAGAGAAATTGGGGTGGCAACCTAAAGTGCCTCTTGAAGAAGGCTTAAAACAAACGGTTGCGTATTTTGAGAAGTTGCTGAAAAGTCGCGTGGATTAGCCGCATTACTAACCCACCTATAGATGTTCTTTAGGGCAAAAAAAACCTTCAAGGTTTCCAAAACCTTGAAGGTTTCTAACTGTGGGAAAAACGATAAAAACCTTCAAGGTTTCCAAAACCTTGAAGGTTTCTAACTGTGGGAAAAACGATAGAAAATCTATAAAAACCTAACGTCTACCTGAAATAGCTGTTCTACCGCTGTAATCCGTTTTTTATCGACTAAAAACAAAATCACATGATCTTCTGGTTCTATCACGGTATCATGATGCGCCATCAATACTTGCTCGCCGCGCACAATCGCGCCGATAGTTGTACCTGGGGGAAGTTTGATTTGTTCAATCCGTTGCCCTACCACTTTAGAAGATTTTTTATCGCCATGGGCTATCGCTTCTATCGCTTCTGCCGCACCACGACGCAAGGAATGTACAACAACAACATCACCGCGTCGCACATGAGCCAGTAAGGTACCAATGGTGGCTTGTTGGGGAGAAATGGCAATATCAATGGTACTGCTTTCCACTAAATCTACATAAGCTGCACGATTAATCAATGCCATAACTTTGCGTGCGCCCATGCGCTTTGCTAACATCGCTGACAGAATATTGATTTGATCATCATTGGTGATAGCACAAAAAATATCGGTTTCGTCAATATTTTCCTCACGTAATAAATCTTCATCTGCAATATCACCTTGTAAAACAATGGTTTTATCCAAAATTTCAGAAATAACTTCAGTGCGATTAGTATTATGTTCAATTAATTTGACATGATATTTTTTCTCTAGCGCACTTGCCAAGCGAGTGCCAATATTACCGCCACCGGCAATCATAATACGTTTGCAAGGACTATCCAGTTCTCGTAAAGCGGCCATCACAGTGCGGATGTTTTGGGTTGCCGCAATAAAAAAGACTTCGTCATCAACCTCAATGATGGTATCGCCTTCAGGAATGATGGCTTTGCCGCGCCGAAACATGGCTGCAACTCGTGTTTCAATCTTGGGCAGGTAATCTTCAAAAGCTCGCAAGGCCTGTCCAACCAAAGGCCCACCGTAAAAAGCCTTCACCGCGACTAATTGTACTCTACCATCTGCAAAATCAAGTACTTGCAAAGCGTCTGGATAATCAATGAGACGTTCAACATAGTGCGTTACCAATTGCTCTGGACTGATATGGACATCGACAGCTAAACCATTAGGTCCAAAAATTTCTTTATGATTTAAATAATCGGTTTCACGTACACGGGCAATTTTGGTGGGGGTATGAAAGAGGGTGTGAGCAATTTGACAGGCAACCATGTTGGTTTCATCACTATTAGTAACCGCTATCAACATATCTGCATCTTCCGCTCCTGCTTTTAACAGAATATACGGATGAGATGCATGTCCGGTGACGGTGCGTAAATCCAAGTGTTCTTGCAAGTTATGCAATAAAGTGGCGTTATGATCAACTACTGTAATGTCGTTGGCTTCACTGACAAGATTACTGGCGAGGGAATTACCAACTTGCCCAGCACCAAGGATGATGATTTTCATGTTGATTTTAGAATTGGGAATAAGAGGAAAGGGGAAAGGGGATCGTTCCAAGGAACTAAGTTGCTGTAATTTTTAGTCACAAAAATGTGTCAATCTGATCATCCTTTTCCCCGTTTTTATGCCTAATAACCCATTAAATGTTATGAAAAATAGCCGCAATATAAAAAATATATTTATTTTATAGATAGTTAGGCTTAAGTTAGCACGTATGAGTTCCTTTCCTCTAGCTATTTCACCTTTAAAAAATCAGTTTATTCCGTCAATCCGTTGTACTACCTTTTAGTTTGTTTAGGAGCAATGTCGAGGGCGTGTCATTCGTCCGTTCTATGCTTACTCGTGAGGCGACTTTGCTTACATTACCCCTAACTTCTTGTAATTGATATCTTTGTACAGGACAAAAAAGTGTTCAAGTCGTGATGCTATCGCTTTTTTGGCGATAGTCTCACTCAAAAGTGTTCAAGTCGTGATGCTATCGCTTTTTTGGCGATAGTCTCACTCAAAAGTGTTCAAGTCGTGATGCTATCGCTTTTTTGGCGATAGTATCACTCAAAAATAACCAAGCGATAGCATCACATTTTTTTTAGCCACAAAAGTGTTACTATCGCAAAAAAAAGCGATAGCATCACAAAATATTTTTTGGGGCACTCTCCTAAATTGAACCATGCCCCCTTTTTTAAAGAAGAGAAGTGGGGATATTTTCCTTAGAAAGACACGCATAATAAAAACCATCCAGGTTATTTTCACCTGGCAGAATTTGCCGTCCATATTTTTGTGCATAGCCCCAGTCAGCCGCTAACCCTATTTCTGTTGCTTCGGCATGTGTGGCTAAGAACTGCTGAATTTGTAAGTAATTTTCTTCAGCAAAAACGGAACAAGTAACATAAAGTAATTTACCCCCTGGCTTAAGTAAAGGCCATAACGCTTCAAGCAACCGCGCCTGTTGTGCCGTCAGTGTGCCAATATCGCTGGGTTGGCGCAAATGTTTAATATCAGGATGACGGCGAATAATACCGCTGCCTGAGCATGGCACGTCCAATAAGATGCGCTCAAAAAGTTGCCCATCCCACCAAGTGTCAGGCTGGCTTGCATCGACGCAGCGCAATTGCGCTGATAAATGCAAACGCTGTAAGGTATCGTGCAGTTTTTGCACACGGGCGGGTTGATTATCCAAAGCTAATAATGTATATACTTCATAGTGTTCTAGTAAATGGGCAGTTTTACCGCCCGGCGCGGCACAAGCATCCAACACTCGTGCGCCCACCGGGACATCCAATAATGCAGCAGCCAGTTGCGCCGCACCATCTTGCACCGATACCCACCCTTGAGTAAATCCGGGCAGCTGTTGAACATCTACCGGATGCTCTAAGGTAATACCACAATCCGTATAAGGCGTAGGTATTGCCGCAATCTTAGCCTTAAGTAAATGCTCAAAATAAGCGTCACGCGACATGAAGCGGGCATTCACACGCAAAGTCAATGGCGGATGTGCATTATTGGCAGCGGCTATTGTCTCCCATTGTGTTGGCCAATCCGTTTGCAAGCATTTGAGTAACCAAGGTGGATGTGCCAATTTCACACTGATGTCAGCATCTACGCTTGTTAGCAACGTTTCACGCTGGCGTTGAAAATTGCGTAATACCGCATTAACCAAAGCGGTTGCCCAAGGTTTTTGAAGTTGGCGCGTGACATTAACCGTCGCTGCTGTCGCGTGTGGGGGAATGCGTAAATACAAAGTTTGAAATAAACCTATCAATAACAAAGCTTGAATATCACAATCAGTCGATTTCAATGGTTTACGGAGCAAACGTTGTAACAACGCCTGTAAACGCGGCAACCATCGCAACACGCCATAACATAACGCTTGTGCCAAGGCACGTTCACGGGCATCATTTAGACTTTTCAGATGAGTATCTAGGCAATCTGACAAAGAACGCCGGTGTCCTATAACTTGAGTCAATATTTGGGTGGCTACACTACGAGCATCCATTACCTGTTACCTTTTATCCATTCTGGATGAGCATTAAGAAAATCACCCACCGAAACTACTTTTCCACCCGCCCTTTGAACCTTCAACAAACGTAAAATGCCATCGGTTGTGACAACATCAATACCATCGCGCTGACAACGTATAACACTCCCTGCCGGCTCAGTCGTCGTCGTGGCTGGCAATGCTTGAACGGTCAAAATGCGTAGGGTTTGATTAAAAAGTTCAGCTTGAGCGATGGGCCAAGGATTAAAGGCTCGCACTTTGCGTTCTAAAACAATGGCCGGCGTTTGCCAATCTAATTGTGCTTCTGGCTTTTCCAATTTTTTAGCATAAGTCGCTTGACTGTTATCCTGTGGCGTTACCGGCAAATGTTCAATATCGTCTATAGTGTTTGCCAACATTTGCGCCCCCAACTCCGCCAAGCGGTCATGCAAAGTTTGCCCAGTATCAGCTGGCAAAATATCACAACTGGCTTTTTTAAGCATTGCCCCCTTGTCAAGGCCCTGATTCATTTGCATCAAAGTAATGCCAGTGACAGTATCCCCCGCCATTAAGGCACGTTGAATAGGGGCTGCACCACGCCAACGTGGTAGTAAAGAAGCATGCACATTGAGACAACCAAAGCGAGGTATCTTTAGCACCGCTTTCGGTAACAATAACCCATAAGCCGCCACAATCATCAAATCGGCTTGTAGCGCGATAAGTTGTGTTTGTGCTTCAGTATTGACAAGGCTAACGGGTTGATGCACGTCAATCCCATGTTCCAATGCCAGTAATTTTATCGGACTTTTTTGTAATTTGCGCCCTCGCCCGGCTTTGCGATCCGGTTGCGTATAGACAGCACAGACTGTGTGTTTAGAATTTAAAAGGGCGAGAAGACTAGGTACAGCGAATTGCGGCGTACCTGCAAAAATAATACGTTTTTTGATCATTGATCCTGTTGGAAAGTAATGGCTGGTGCTTGAACGAATCATTTCTTTGAACGGAAAAATATTTAAAAAACCAATAACTACAAGGATTGTATATAATAAAGGATTTAAAAAAACGAGAACTACAAGTGTCTGTTTCGGCAGGTTTCCGAGGCTCAACAACCAAGTTCAACAACCTAATCGATGCGGATTTGGTTGTTGAGCTTGTCGAAACATACAATCGCATTGAAGTTATTATTGTCAGACTAAAAACTTGAGCATCGAGTATAAATGATATGTAGAAATATTATTTATTGCGGATTTTACGAATTTTGCGGTTCGCTCAAATTTTTGTGAAAGTGTAAAAATGAAAATTCGGAACGAACTTTTTTTAAGAACTTACTTTCACGTTGTTTATGAAATATTCGGGTTATAGGATTTTCGTTCAAGCACCGAATAAGAGTATGTGGAGAAGGCACCCTTCAAAAATCGTTGAGAATAAAATATTAAGGGTAATGGTTCGAGGGTAATGGTTCAAGGTAATAGAATTTTTTTCTTACACTGATTTGAAATCAAAAAACCGTCTTAAAAATAGCCATTACCAAACTTCATCGTTATATCTAAACTCTTTGATT
>QNER01000505.1 GCA_003646175.1 Candidatus Parabeggiatoa sp. nov. 1 | reverse complement strand
TTTCTACTTGTGGGCTTACAACTTCCGCTCTCTATAGCAATAGGGAAAAACCTTCAAGGTTTTGGAAACCTTGAAGGTTTCTAACTGAAACTCGCCCTGAATGATCATTCCACTAAAGTATCTTGGGTTGTTGTCAGAGTCGGTGTCGGCTGAGTCGGTGCTGGCTGAGTCGGTGCTGGCTGAGTCGGTGCTGGCTGCTTACAACTTCCGCTCTCTATAGCAATAGGGAAAAACCTTCAAGGTTTTGGAAACCTTGAAGGTTTCTAACTGAAACTCGCTCTAAATGATCATTCCACTAAAGTATCTTGGGTTGTTGTCAGAGTCGGTGTCGGCTGAGTCGGTGTCGGCTGAGTCGGTGTCGGCTGAGTCGGTGCTGGCTGAGTCGGTGTCGGCTGAGTCGGTGTCGGCTGAGTCGGTGTCGGCTGAGTTTCTTTTCCAGAGGGATTGGTAAAGCGGTCATTGAGCCGTTGTATATAGGTGTTGACATTGCTTAAGATGCCATGAAGACGCTGTTGCATTCTGCGGCTCCAACCTACCGGTTCACCGACCAACCAGATAAACAAAGTACGCAAAGTACCCGTATTTTTACGAAGTGCTCGCGTTAAGCCTTCGCGGACAAAGTCATCTGTGATTTCATGTTTGAGTCGCTTGATGATTTGGTTGGTTGCCATTTTGCCAATCTTGAGGTGTATGAAGATAGCCGCGATGAAAAGCACACCAATAGCTCCCAATGTCAACGGGCTTTGCAGACTCATACCCTCCATCGTCACACCGGTCGTGGCGAACCCGAATACCACGAAAATCCCCAAAAAAATGCCTGACAGGATTTCAGTCCCAAAAACCCGCTTTTTCCAACGTTGAATCAAGCTTTGCAATTGTGGCACGATAGTGTGTTCAATCTCCTTCGTCGCTTGTTCAAGCAGGCTGATAACACGATAGGCTCGTTCCATCCCAACTTGCTCCATGCGATCTTGAATCTCTTTCATATCGCGGTTGCACTTTTTTTCAAAGCGTTCTTTAACCTTCTCTGGAATTGGCATGCACACATTAGGATTGTAAATGCGGTAGAAACGCCCCGCCGTCAAGCCAGCTTGTGCCAAAGAACGTTGCCAAGCAGCCACCACTTCTTCAGGGTTATCTTCCCTTGCTGTGATATCCATTTGATTGAGAATATACACAAACTTACTGGAATCAGAACGTTCAATGGTATCAGAAACCAAATGCGTCAAGGTATCACGCATCGCACCGGGTTCAGGATGGCGAGCATCAAAAAACACCAACACTAAATCGGACAGATCAATGATATGTTGGGCGAGACGCAAAGTTGATGTCCGTTGGTTATCAGCATCGAATCCGGGAGAATCAATTAATATTTTGCCGCGCAGTAGTTCACTCGGACAAGTTTTGAGTTGTAAATACGCATCAACACCTTGGGCAGAATCGGTCTTGATGTCGGCAATATCGTGGCTGATCTGATAAAACGGAAAGCGGGGATCAGCATCCAAGGCAATGCCGGGCAAGGTTTTGGTCACATTATCACCACTAAAACAAATTACCGTGAATTTGTCATCCACGGCATGAGTGCCGGTGTGTTGCAAATCATGCCCAAGGTAATGATTGAGAAAAGTCGATTTACCCGCAGAATAGGTGCCGAGTACCGAAATCATCGGCCACCAAGAGAGGCGGGTAGCGTAGGATTGTTCTCGTGACAAAAAACCTAATTTGTAGGCGATTTTGTCTAATTCACGAAAGCTTTGGACGACATCACAAAGGATATCGTTTTCTTCCGCTTTAAGGTGAGTTTCCAGTTTTTTGAGCCTTGTCTCAATTTGAGTGTCTGACATATTTTTCCTCTGTGGGTAATGGGTAATGGGTGTGTGTATACGCCTCCAGAAAAGTTTTCTCCCTGCTAAAAACCTTCAAGGTTTGCCAAACCTTGAAGGTTTAGCACTTTTCTGGGCAACGATACCTATTCCTCATTTTCTTCAAATACTGCCCTCGCTAACCGAGCATCGATATCAATTTGTTGTTTTAACGCGTCAAACGACGCAAAACGCTGTTCATCGCGTAATTTACGCACAAATTCGACTTCTACAGAGTACCCATAAATTGTTTGGTTAAAATCAAATAGATGCACTTCTAATAACAATAGATTACCACCAATCGTTGGACGTATTCCCAAATTAGCAACGCCCGCCAACGGTTTTTCTGTAACACCATGCAAATACACGGCAAACACGCCGTTGAGTGGAGAAATTGGGCGGTGCAAAAAAATATTGGCTGTGGGAAAACCTATAGTACGTCCTCGTTGTTGTCCATAGCGAACGCGACCACATAAAGTATAAGAACGACCCAATAATTCTTTCACGCTTTGCAGGTTGCCCTGTTCCAACGCTTGACGGATACGGGTGCTGCTGACACGCTCGCTGCCCAAGGTAAAAGTGTGTTGACTTTCGACAATAAAGCCATACGCCTTTCCCGCCTTAAGTAAAGTGGCAAAGTTGCCTTGTCGTTTTTGTCCAAAATGAAAATCATCACCGACAATCAAATGTCGCACCCCTAGTCCCTTTAACAATATTTGCTGAATAAATGCTTCAGCCGATAAGGCTGCAAACTGGGCATCAAAGCGCAAGCACAATACCCTTTCAATACCAGAACGGCGCATTGCTATGAGTTTTTCACGCAACCGAGTCAAACGAGCGGGTGCCGTATTGGATACCAAAAATTCTTGTGGTTGTGGTTCAAAAATAATGACCACTGTAGGCAATTGCAAATCCTTGGCCTTAGCCATGAGTTGTTGCAAAATCGCTTGATGGCCTAAATGTACCCCATCAAAATTACCTATCGTGGCGATACAGCCTTGATGGCGGGGGCGTAGTTGTGATATATGTCTAATAAATTCCATAATTTATTTTGACTTGCAAAACGGGTAATAGGGGTAATAGGTAATAGTGAAAATTGTGAATTGTGAATTGTGAATTGTGAATTGTTAGGTATTAATTGTTAAGTATTAATTGTTAATTGTTTGTTAATGAAAAAATTATTTTTAGTTAAGTGACATTTAAGTGATTTTTTTTAAATCATTTTTTTCAATTCATTTCACTAAAAAACAAAAATCACCTGATTTTCACCACCCCACTTTATACCCATTACCCTTCTGCCCATTACCCATTTTGAGTTTTGCAAGAGGCTCTCTTTTATAAATAACTGTATTCAGTCTATTTTTTGGGGACTATCCTGGGGTGGTGAAAATGAGGTTCCATTTGGTATTAAAACTTGAACCAATTTTTATTCCATCGTTTTAAATGTATAAAAAACAATAAGTTACCTATATGCTTTTCATTCACAATTCTTAATGAGTCATTCGCCATTCACAATTCTTAATGAGTTATTCACTCGATGTTCAAGTTTTTTTTAACCTACTGATTTATTTTATAATAATGTTTTTAAAGCATCTGAAAAATGAGTGTAAAAACAATGACTTAATGTGACAAAACTCCGCAAGGCACAGCGAAGTCACTCCTGATTCTACTTAAAACTTGATCATCGAGATTCATCATTCACCATTCATCATTCATCATTCACCATTCATCATTCACAATTCTTAATGAGTCATTCACCATTCATCATTCATCATTCATCATTCTGATATGGTGTAACCGAAAACCAAAAACGATTAAGCTAATAAAATAGATTAGCATACCTACCATTATTAAGCCAAATAAATGCCAAGCCCGTTCTAAAGTGCCCGTATTTAACCAAACGGACAACGCACCGCTACCCCACCATAATAATAGTGTCATGCAACCACCGGCCATAAAAATGCGGAGCAATAATTTGCGCCAACCGGGTTGCGGTTGGAATACTGCTTGCTTGCGTAAAGCATGATATAACAGGCTCGCATTTAACAATGCTGACAACGAGGTTGCTAACGCTAATCCCGCATGGGCTAAAGGCCAAATCAAAGTCAGATTAAGCACGATGTTGGATATCATGGCAATAACACCAATTTTAACGGGCGTGCGAGTATCTTGACGGGAATAAAAACCGGATGCTAACACTTTAATCAACACAAAACCTAATAAGCCCATGGTATAAGCCACTAAGCTGCGGGCCGTCATCAGCACATCGTTATCACCAAATTCCCCGTTATGAAATAAAGTGGTCAAAATCGGCCCTGCCAATGTTATCAAGCCTAGCATAGACGGGACTGCAATTAAAAACACCCACCGTAACGCCCAGTCCAACGTATTGTTAAAGTTTCGCATATCGCCTCGCGCCACCGATTTTGATAAATCGGGTAACATCACGGTGGCTAAAGCGAGGCCAAATACGGCGAGTGGAAATTCCATCAAGCGATCAGAATAATATAACCACGATATGCTGCCTGTCATCAAAAAAGAGGCCATCAGCGTATCCATCAATAAATTGATTTGTGACACGGACACGCCAAACAGTGCTGGTATCATTAAACGATAAATACGCTTCACCCCATCATCATGCAATTTAAAACGAGGCCTTGGCAATAAATGTAAACGATATAGGAATGGTAATAGAAAGGCCAATTGCACGAGGCCGCCGATAAATACCCCATAAGCTAACGCCATGACCGGTTGCTCAAAGCGAGGCGCAAGCCACACAGCGGCCCCAATTAGACACACATTTAGCAACACTGGCGTAAAAGCCGATGCCGCAAACCGCCCATGCGTATTTAATATCGCCCCGGCAAACGCTGTTAAAGCGATAAACAACACGTAAGGAAAAGTAATTTGCAACATCACTACCGTCAGATCATACTTTTCCTGATGCTGGACAAAGCCTGGGGCAAAAATCAACACAAGCAATGGCGCAATCACAATACCTGTTATCGTGAACAGTAGCAAGATACTGCCCAAATGCCCAGCAACCTGATCCACTAATTGTTTAATGCTGGGCGCGTCACGTTGCGTTTTATATTCACTGAGAACTGGGGTAAACGCTTGTGAAAACGCGCCTTCGGCAAATAAGCGGCGCATAAAATTGGGTATCTTAAAAGCCACAAAAAAAGCATCAGAACTGGTCCCCGCACCAAAGGTATGTGCAATTACCATGTCACGGATAAAACCTAAAATGCGGGAAATGACAGTCATCCCGCCTACCATCGCGGTGGATTTCAGGAGTTTTTTGCTCAGAGGAATATCCTAAGTTATTGTTAATGGGATAGTTTTGAGGATGGGCAAGGTTTTGTCAATGCCCCAATTATAAATTGTATTGTACCAATAGTTAGAAACCTTCAAGGTTTTCAAAACCTTGAAGGTTTTGCCCAGAATGTCTATAGCCATAACCGATAACATCCCTTCAAGGGATGCTATTCGTGAATTTAGCAAATTGAGGATTATGTGCATGTGCATGTTAATTGGTAATCGGCAATGAGCAATCGGTAAGAGATGATTAAAAATTGTTCAACGCAATAACTCATTACCGATTACCCAACTTAATGATCTTTGTTATTGCGTTGGATTTGGTCCAAAGGCACTGTCCTCGTTGTCTGAGGCTCATCCGCATAGTGGGGACGGGCTAAGTTGGTAATGCCTTGCTCTTCGGCCAATTCCTTTTCGCGGGCCGCAATCAGTGCAAAACACATACGAATATCCTCCACTGTTTCCTCAGACAACGGATATTTACCTCCAGGTTCTGGGGTTATTTCCCTGATAATGCTGGTCAAAACCTTACGCATGGACACCATAATCTGTTGTTCTTTGGAGAGATCATCAAAGCTCATAAATTATCCGCCTTATGTATTGTGAGGTAAACAGTATAGGGTAACTTACCTGCTCGTTGGCTTCAATGGGTTTATACGAGAAGTACAACTTCTTTCCGGATTTTACGGATTGGTTTTGTTAAGGTTTGAAATTGCTTAAAGCTTTGAACTCTGAGACTCATTTATCGATAGCGACTCTCACCACATTGCCAACAGGCCGTAAATTGTCCGTCGAGTTTTTCCCCACACCCAGTACATGCCCAAGTAGGCAATGTCACCTCACCGGTAATGCCATTTTTTTCAAGCACTT
>QNER01000504.1 GCA_003646175.1 Candidatus Parabeggiatoa sp. nov. 1 | reverse complement strand
CTTGAAGGTTTCCAAATTTTTTCTATTAGGACAAAACCTTCAAGGTTTCCAAAACCTTGAAGGTTTCCAAATTTTTTCTATTAGGACAAAACCTTCAAGGTTTCCAAAACCTTGAAGGTTTCTAAATTTTCTACAAAACCTTCAAGGTTTCCAAAACCTTGAAGGTTTCCAAATTTTTCTATTAGGACAAAACCTTCAAGGTTTCCAAAACCTTGAAGGTTTCTAAATTTTTTCTATTAGGACAAAACCTTCAAGGTTTCCAAAACCTTGAAGGTTTCCAAATTTTTTCTATTAGGACAAAACCTTCAAGGTTTCCAAAACCTTGAAGGTTTCTAAATTCACAACAAATTCCGTATTTCCCGCAACGCCACCGACAGCATAGACAAATCAGGCTTTTCAATTCGCGAGATATCCGATAGCACCCTTAAACAGCGTTCTATACAAACCGCCTTGCGTGCCATCCATGCCTCAAGTTGTGCTTTGGGTTCCAATACTGTTGTGTTTGTTTGCAAGATCACGCAGGTGAGTTCTCGATGGGTGCGGTATAACTCATCGCGCAATGCCGAGCGAGAAAGCGCAGTCCAGCGATTATCTCGCGGTAAATCGCTGATGTGATCACGTAACCAGTGCAATTTCAGGCGAGTGCCTAACATAAAATGCAACGCTGCGACATTTTCCAGTTTGACAGAAGTGGTATTAGCCACTTCAACAATGTCTAAGGCCGATAATAAAAAGACTAAACGGGCAACGCGTGTGGCAAGGGTTAAAGGTACACCCGCGTCTACTAAGTTTTGTGCCGTTGTCTCTAACGTGTCTCGATCATCGCTACCCATCAAATTCAACAGATTTTCCGCTAACTGAATGACACCAGGGCGCAAACTGTTGATAGTATTAACAATATCTAAAGGCTTATGGTGATGACGGAGTAACCAGCGCGAAGCTCGCTCGATTTGTTGACGTGCGTCTCTCATCAAGCTTAGCTGCACTTGGGCATTGATTTGATTGTCCAATGCTTCGATGTCACTCCAAATGCGTTGCATATCAAATACTTCCCAAGCCACCATAAACGCTCGCGCAATCTCAGGTGCCGTCTGTCCAGTTTCTTCTTCTAACGTATACACAAAGGCAATGCCAGCCCGGTTCACAACCAGATTGGTTAACTCAGTGGTAATGATTTCGCGGTGCAAGCGGTGTTGGGCAATTTGTTCGGCAAAACGTTCTGGTAACGGCCGTGGAAAGTAATTGGCCAAAATCGTTTTGATGAAATAGGGGCCTTCCGGCAAATCAGACGCGAGCAACGTTTGATATAAAGTCATTTTGCTATAAGCCTGTAGCACACCCAGTTCTGGGGAAGTCAACCCTTGTTGCGCAGCCCGCCGCTCAGCCAACATTTTGTTATTGGGTAAAAATTCCAGTTCTCGATCTAACTGTCCATTGCTTTCTAAACTGCGGATAAAGCGGGTGTGTAAATCCAGCAGTTGGGGAGATATGGAGCGGGAAATACTCAAAGCCTGTGTTTGTAAATAATGGTTTTTTAACACTAAATTCGCAACCGCGTTACTCATATCCGCCAACATCAGATTTCGTTGCTTGTCAGTCATATCGCCGTTAGCAACAATGGCATTGAGCAATATCTTGATATTCACCTCATGATCGGAACAATCAACCCCCCCAGAATTATCAATGGCATCAGTGTGAATGCGTCCCCCATTTAGCGCATATTCAATCCGCCCCCGTTGGGTAAAACCTAAATTTCCCCCTTCGCCAACGACTTTGCAACGTAAATCGTTCCCATTAACACGTAAAGCATCGTTCGCTCTATCACCAACATCAAGATGATGTTCAGTTTGGGCTTTGACATAAGTGCCAATACCCCCATTCCAGAGTAAATCAACCTGGGCACATAACAGGGCACGGATTAATTCGTTGGGCGTTAACGTTTCCGCTTGGAAGCCCAACAGGGCTTGTACTTGGGGTGATAAAATGATGAATTTACGGCGACGCGAAAAAACACCGCCGCCTTCAGAAATCAAACGGCTGTCGTAATCAGCCCAACTAGAGCGGGGGAGATTAAAAAGGCGTTGCCGCTCTTGAAAACTGATTTGGGGGTTAGGGTTAGGATCCAAAAAAATGTGCAAATGATTAAAAGCACCCAACAATTTAATATGTTCAGATAACAACAGCCCATTACCAAACACATCGCCAGACATATCACCTATACCAATGACGCTAAAATTCTGCGTTTGGATATTCACCCCTAATTCACGAAAATGCCGTTTCACAGATTCCCACCCACCTCGCGCCGTGATGCCCAATTTTTTATGATCATAGCCGGTGGAACCGCCCGACGCAAACGCATCACCAAGCCAAAAGTTATATTCTTTGGCAATGCGGTTGGCAATATCGGAAAACGTCGCTGTACCTTTATCGGCCGCTACCACTAAATAAGGATCATCTTTCTCATGCCTTATCACGTCGGGCGGTGGTACGATTTTTTCATCGACAAGATTATCGGTGACATCTAATAAGCCCCGAATCAAGGTTTGGTAACAGGCTATGCCTTCCGCCAGCACCGCGTCGCGTCCCCCCTCAGTAGGCAACCGTTTAGCAACAAAGCCGCCTTTAGAACCCACCGGGACAATCACAGCATTTTTGACCATTTGGGCTTTCACCAATCCAAGGACTTCAGTGCGGAAATCTTCAACACGATCAGACCAACGAATGCCCCCGCGTGCCACCTTGCCCCCGCGTAAATGTACCCCTTCGACACGGGGCGAGTAAACAAAAATCTCAAACATCGGGCGCGGTTCCGGTAAATCAGGGACTTTGTGAGGATCAAATTTAAAGGAAAGGTAAGGCTTAGGTTGTCCCTCAGCACCAGATTGAAAATAATTTGTCCGAGTTGTCGCCAAAATCACGCCTAAAAACCGTCGAAAAATGCGATCTTCATCCAGACTGGCAACAGAATCTAACAATTTTTCAACATGTTGCACTAGCGCATCCATGTACTGTGTACTTGCCGGAGTTGGATTGCAACGGGCATAAAAAAGATTGAGCAAGGTTTCCACAATCGCTGGATTATTGACTAAGGCTTGCTCGACATATTCTTGACTGAAATTGCAGCCGGTTTGTCGCAAATATTTCCAATAAGCGCGGAAAATAATAATTTCGCGCCAATCCAACTGAGCATGTAAGACGAGACGATTGAAACCGTCATTTTCAATATCGCCCCGCCACACTTTGGCAAAGACTTCTTGAAAAGCCACCTTCAGTTGGCTTATGTCTGACAAGAAGGGTTTGTGGTGCAATAGACTAAAGTCCTGAATCCAGACGGGCGGATTCCCCGACGTTTGCACTTGATATGAACGTTCCCAGATGACTTTCACACCCATGTTTTCCAACATGGGCAATACGTCGGAGAGGGGCATAAGACTTTGAGGATGAAATAATTTAAAGCGTAGCGAATTATCAAGTGCCTCAACCGGACGATATAAACTCATGCCTAAATCGCCTTTCTCAATAACGGCTTCTATATTGTCAATATCATAGACAGCATAACTGGCCGAAAAATCTGCCCGGTACGCCACCGGGAAAGCGTTTTCATAGCGGCTCCATAAGCGCGTACTGTGTTCCTCGCCATTATGTTCAAGCAGTGCCTCATATAACCCATCCTGCCATTGACGAGTGACTTCAAATAAGCAGTTTTCTATGTCTTTGAAATCACAATCGACACAAGTGCCGGCCGGCGTGTAGACAATAAAATGGACTTGTGCCAATACGCATTCTGATAACCGCACATGAAATTCAATATGGGTACCCCCAAACGCTTTCAACAACACGGCTTGCATACGTTTACCAATGTCGGTGTCATAACGCTCACGGGGCACATAAACCAAGCAGGAAAAAAACCGCCCATAAGTATCCGGGCGCACAAATAAACGAATCCGTTGTTGGCACTTTTGCAACTGCGAAATGCCCATGACCGTTTTCCGCAAACTTTCCTGATCAATTTGGAATAATTCATCACGGGGATAAGTTTCTAAAATATACGATAAGGCCTGATTTTTATGACCACCCAGAATATAGCCTGATTTTTCAAGTACATGTCTGACTTTGCGACGTATCAGCGGCACCTTGATGGCACACTGATGATAAGCTGCCGAGGTGTACAAGCCTAAAAAACGCCATTCCCCCGTCACAACACCTTCGGCGTTAATACGTTTGATGCCAATATAGTCCAGATGAGCGGAACGGTGTATGGTGGAACGGGCACAGGTTTTATTGAGCAAGAGTAAATAGGGTTCTTGTGCCAATTGGCGTAAAAACTGAGGCAATTTAGCAAAACTGGATGAAATTTCCCCTAGCCCCTCTTTTTCAACGGTGGGGACTTCTTTATTCTCGTCAAGGCGCGTTCCCCATCCATTTTGTAATGGAATAGGAGACGTTTCCTGTGGGGCGGGGATTTTTTCATCACGCAAAATACCCAATCCCGTGCCGGGCACTTTATACAACATCACCGCTTCATCTTTACCCGACAATTCATATTCTCGATAGCCTAAAAAGGTAAAATGATGGCTTTGTATCCAGCGCAAAAATTCACAAACTTCACTCAGTTCATGGTTATCAATGGGGGAAGGGTTAATTTCTATTTCTTGCAACACTTCCCCCATTTTGTTGCGCATCAGTTGCCAATCCTCAACGGCCATGCGAACATCATTGAGGACAGTTTCCAATTCATGCGCCACGTTTTCCAACACCGAAATGTCAGTTTGTCGATCCACTTCCAGATGAATAAGGGATTCATAATTTCCCTTTTCCCTTTCCTGTGGAGAAAGTTGCTCATTATCCGAACTCGGGGGCAATATTTCGATTAACTGTCCCTGCTCATCGCGGTGCGTTTTGAGTACCGGATGGATAATTAAATGCACCGTCAAGCCTTGCCGATTTAAAGCCATGCGGATTGAGTCAACCAAAAAGGGCATATCCTTGATAAGGATACTCACAACAGTATGGGCGGATTGCCAACCTGTTTGTTCAAATTGGGGATTATAAACACGCACTTTGGTTTGCTTGAGCGTGTATTGAGATGCAAAATGCCAATAGTCAACCGCTGCTCCGTACAAATTGGACACGTTGCCACGTTCAAGCATATCCGCCGGCGCAACATGTTGATAAAAATGTTGAGCGAAACCTTTGAGTTGTTCAGATTCAGGTTCTGGAAATTTTTCATCAATCATGGCGACAATGTTTTCCAGTAATTCTGCGGCTTTGTCTTTGGGAGTTGATGTCATTCAAATTCTCCTCGCTGATGAATATGAAATTTTGTAGTGGTTAGATTGAGGTTTAGTTTGCTAATCGCGAATAACTAATATCTCAAGTCCAATTTGTGTTTGTGACTGTTTTTATATATCACTACTAAGTTACAATGCATTTATTAATCTATTTGTTATTAACTGATGTTACGCACAATGGTTCCACAAGCCTAGGGCTAAAGCCCAAGGCTAAAAGCTAAAGTCGGCTAAAGCCGACTGATAAAAGGGATTTAGTCACCTTTAGGTGACGGAAGCGCATAGCCTTGGGCTTTAGCCCTAGGCATGTTGGCTTGCGGAACCATTGTGCGTAACATCATTTATTAATTGTTATTAACTACCCTTATCTGACGGGCAAAACGTCTCAAACTGTCAACGATTTTTGAAAAGCACTAATGCCGGCACCCTTCAATTATTCTGAAAAGTAGCTGACCATTTTTTTAGAAGTTTTTCGGGCTGATGCTGGGATGTTAAATTTTGGTTGATTTTGTTCCACCTGAACCGAGTGGGGCAAAAGCCCACACCCGAATTGATCTAAAATCTTCTATTTATTTTCACGAAAGTGTACCCGTCGCATTCATTTGCTCTCTTAGAATGATGATTTTAGCCTAATTCTTGATTCTCGAATGAAACTAGGGCAAAGCCAAATTTAACACCCTAGTACAGCAAACACTAAGTTCGTATAACATTAGAGTTGTCCGGAAATAAGCCTTACGCTGCTTTGCCCCTGAAAGGGGCTGACATACTAGCCT
>QNER01000503.1 GCA_003646175.1 Candidatus Parabeggiatoa sp. nov. 1 | reverse complement strand
GTGAATATTTATTTGATGTATAGACGTTCAGAAAAATATTTAGGGAAAACCTTCAAGGTTTTGGAAACCTTGAAGGTTTTTAATTGAAAATATTTATCTAAAAAACGATATGTTTGAGACAAAAGTTTTTGCGCGTAAAAACTTTTGCCTCAAACACATTCAAAAAAGCTTCTTACAAAACCCCAGGTTGACACCTTTTCAGGCAAAAGTTTTTGCGTGCAAAAACTTTTGCCTGAAAGCCTATTCACATTTTCAGGTAAATGTACTTTGAGCGAAACATTTGCCTGAAAGGCTAAAGTACTTTGAGCTAAACTTTAGCCTGAAAACCCCTGTCGGGGTTGAGGTTTTTTTTCCCAGCTTAAAAGTAGCGGGAAAATAGAAATGCGACCGTGCTTAACCAAAAAACCTTCGTTTTGCTCATTATGGACAAATTTTAAAAACCAAAGCAAGATGTTTCGGGAATTGAAAACAAAATGAACTCATTTTCGTTCTGGCACTCTATAATACTTATAAAAGTTTCTTGTTGTAATCATTCGCCAACAGTTGAGCTGGCGAATAAGGTTATTATGATAACTGATTGAAAATATATGAAACTTAAAATTTATTTTCTCTTGAGCTTTAAAGCGATAAGTCATTAAGAAATGGCGAATTTATTATAATAACCGGGTTTTATAAAAAATGGCGAAGGTATTAGTGTCATTATGTGATATAGCTCGGAAGAATAATCAGTTGATACTTGAACATAATAAATATCAAGATTTTGATTTCCAGGCGAACGTTTTTTTGGCACAAAAAACTTTAGTGCAGGATCGAACAATCTCCATACCACCCCTTCGATGCGGGCAAACGCTTTATGGTTGCCCGTGTTTTCCTGTGGGCTTACACTTTCGCGATCTTGCACTAGAAATATATAGATGTTCAGATAAATAGTTTCACGGATAGTATCCCTTGAAGGGATGCTATCCGTTACGACTTGTGAAATTATTTATTTTTCTGAAAAAGCTATAGGACCAATTTGTTAATTATGATAGCACAACAATCTTTTAGAATCTTCGTTGTAGATGATATGCCGGCTAATATTGGCGTGTTATCTGATTTTCTCACGGCTCAAGGTTTTGAAGTATTAATTGCCCAAACCGGCTCCAGTGCCTTGCAAAAAATTGAAAACGCGGAACCGCATTTAATTTTGTTAGACATATTCATGCCCGGCATAGATGGTTTTGAAACCTGTCGTCGCCTCAAAGCTAATCCTAAAACAAAGGGCATCCCCATCATTTTTATGACGGCTTTTAAAGACACAGTAGATAAGGTTAAAGGGCTTGAGTTAGGCGCGGTAGACTACGTGACTAAACCTTTTCAGCAAGAAGAAATCTTGGCACGCATTAAAACTCATTTGAGCATAAGTCAGTTACAACAACAACTTACAAATCACAATGCGGAACTCCAAGCAAAAAATGCGGATCTTAATACGCTTACCCACACCTTAGTCCAACAACGAGAAGAATTACAGGTTGCCTATGCGGAACTGGCTCGTGCTGCCCGTCTCAAGGACGAATTTCTTGCCAATATGAGTCACGAATTACGCACACCGCTTAATGCCGTTTTGGGAATAGCGGAAGTGTTACAAGAAGGTATTTACGGTGCGCTCAATCCCAAACAAATCAAATCTATTCACACCATTGAGGAAGGTGGACAGCATTTGCTGTCTGTGATTAACGATATCCTTAACCTCGCTAAAATAGAAGCGGGTAAAGTGAAGTTAGAAATGACTCCCGTTTCTGCTGAAGAAATTGCCAACGCTTGTCTGCGCCTCATTGAAACATTGGCCCAGAAAAAAAGCATTAAAATTTCAATAACGGTCAATATTGACATGGCGATTATTAAAGCAGATAAACGTCAATTGAAGCAAATCCTGTTTAATTTGTTGGGTAATGCGGTGAAGTTTACCCCCGAAAGAGGCGAGATTAATTTAGAAATCAATGGTGATAGTAAACGTGGTACGGTTGATTTTATTGTCTCAGACACGGGGATAGGTATAGAAAAGTCTTGTATGGATATGCTGTTTAAACCCTTTGTACAATTGGATAGCGGACTTAATAAGGCATATAATGGTACCGGCTTGGGTTTATCTTTGGTTTATCGTTTGACTGAGCTGCACGGAGGCTGCGTTTCCGTTGAAAGTGAGTTAGGCAAGGGTAGCCGCTTCACAGTCTCATTGCCTTGGCAAACTTTGAAGGACAAACCCGCAGGCGAGCCAACAAATGCCAAAAAAACCGCATCGACGGCGGTTGCCCAAAGGCGAGGGGAAGTGATTTTATTAGTGGATGACAATCCAGCCGTTATCAAATTACTGTCTGATTACCTTGAAGTCAAAAGCTACCAAGTCATAACGGCATACAATGGGCTACAAGCTATTGAAAAATCAAAAGAAAAACATCCAAACTTAATTTTTATGGATATTCAAATGCCAAATATGGATGGATTGGAAGCGACACGTAGGATTCGGGCGGATGCCGATATTGCCACAATTCCAATTGTTGCGTTGACAGCTTTAGCAATGCCAGGAAATAGAGAACGTTGTTTGAAAGCGGGGATGAATGATTATTTGAGCAAACCCGTCAGTTTTCAAGAATTGATTGCGGCAATTGAGGGCTTGTTATAATTTAATGACAGTGCCCCAACCTCATCCTCGACAGACGATGATTTGGGTAGAAGGCGGTTTAATTAACCAGTGGAAACATCGGTTTTTATTGAACTTAAAAGCACTGGGCAACCGTCTTCTAATTGTATGGCTTGGCGAGAGAACAACTTCAAAGTGTCCACATCAGAAGACACATATAAGTTTTCTTCGCCTACTCCAATGACAAGTCGATTGCCTCGGCGTGCTGCAATTAACTGCTCATCCTCACCTGCAAAGAGTGTTATCAACGCAAAGGAACCACGCAAACGCATGATTGTTACCGAAATGGCTTCCTTTGGCTGACTAATAAGACGTAGGATCACTTCACTATCCGTTTTACCTTCAAATTCATATCTGAGTTCAATCAGTTCTTCCCTTAGTTCAGAGTGGTTTTCGATAACGCCGTTATGGGCGACGGCGAGATATGCTGTCGCGTAGAAACAAGCATGGCAGACATCTACATCTGATTCGCTCGTCCAAGCCCCGTGCGTGTAAACAATGCCAAGACGGCTTCCAATGGAAAGTGCCGGTAATAAATGGTGCAAATCCTCCACTTGTTGCCATTCTATACGCCCATTTATGATAGTGGCAACGCCAACAGAGTGGTAGCTACCGTTTTCCAATTGTGGCTGCAACTTTTGGAGCAACGTGTTTGTTACCTTATTATCGTTGATAATACCAAATATACCTGACATCGTTCATTCTCCTGTGTCAATATTAGACTTTATTAGTCAAATATTAATAACAGCACGATATGGGCCAATTGTTTGATAGCTTATAACCGATTGTTTTATATATATTTTTTTATTCAATGTTTATGGGTAGTTGCTCTGGCAATTTGCAAAGCGATTTGATTTGCAAAAGACAACTTGTGTTTTGCTTTTTTGGATGAGGTGATGTTCAAAGAGAGAGTTTTGTAAGACAATACCTTCGCCAATGAAAGCGAATGGGCAAAAGGGTAATGGTCATTAATGGCATTATATTTTCAAAGTGTCATAAGTATTGGATATTGAGAATCGGGAATTGAGAATTGGGAATTGGTGTACATACTCAAAAAGGGTAATAAATTGAATTCTGAAAAGAAAATGTTCCCGGTTTTCCCTATTCCCCATTCCCATTTAAAGTTTGCAAGAGCCTTTTGACTTATTTTGATTTGCTATTGGCTATTAGCAAAATTATCAAAGTCTTTATGGATAAATAGGAGTCCAAACTTTAGTTTGGCAGGTTCATCGATAAATCTGGCCGACTCCTATTTACCCGCCAATAAAACATTGATAAAGTATAGGTCATAAAAAAAACCAGTTTTTCTCAAAAAACTGGGTTCTTCACTTCAGGCTTTTAGGTCAAATTCTGACTCTGGCGACGGAGAAAATATGTAGCCCCTACCATGAATCGTGCGAAGATAAGACGGTGTACTTGGTTCAATTTCAATTTTTTTCCTTAAACGTGTTACCCCCACGTCGATGTTACGATTCTCATCCGGTGCCCAATTAGTGTGCTTTGCTAACTTCGTCAGTTTGTTCCGACTCAAGACTTGATTCGGATGAGTTACAAAAGCCAGCAGTAAGTTATAGTCCGCGTTGGTGATAGTCATTTCAACGTTTGCTTTAGTGAGACGATGAGTCCTTGTGTTAAGTGCAAATGGGCCAAAAGTGTAAATTTTTGGTTGTGATGTATGCCGCCGCAACATAGCCCGCACATACGCTAATAATTCCCGTAAGCTAACCGGTTTAGGCAAATAAGTATTTGCGCCATTTTCTAAACCTATGATGCGATCCGCCTCGTCTCCCAAGGATGACAGCATGATGATAGGATTGTGATAATTCTCAGCACGTAACTGCCGCGCCAATAATAAACCGCTGTCACCCGGCAACATCACATCAAGAATAATTAAATCAACAACATGCTGAGACAAGAACTGAGTCATAGCTCTGCCATCGTGAACGCCTGCTATATCAAAACCATGAACCGTTAAGTAGTCTTGAACAAGTTGGCAAAATGCTATGTCATCGTCAACTATCAATAACTGTTCGCGTTTATCCATTTTTAATATTTCTCCACACCCTTTGTTACATTCTATAAGATGTACTGGGTAGACTTCTTTGGCAGTGAAAACAAATGGGATGTTTCGTGAACGAAACCACAGTAGTCCCAACAAACCAATAGAGGTGTTCAAACCGTGGGAATCGGGAATCGAGATTGTTTATTAATTAAAAGATGCCCAAGCTTAAAAGGTAGTCTCTACAAACCAGTGGAGATATTAAAAATCAATGACTTATATAATGGGCAGCCCCGCTTAGAACGGGGTATTTAGAATTGGAAGCCAAATATTGGACATCTTTTAATCAACAATCCCGATTCGATATGAACAATTCCCAATTTCCATGGTTTGAACACCTCCATCGGTTTGTTGGGATTACCTATTTAACAATTAACAATTTTCATTATTTCAAAGTATGGGTTATATCGCTGGTGTGGTAAACAATGGCTTAGAGGTGCTTAATGCCTTACAAGAGCAGAACTTTGGCATTATTTTGAAGGATGTGTGAATGAAGAAATGGATGGCATTGCCACCACCCAATCTACGCAAAAGTTGACAGCATCGCTCCAACTTTTGCGTAGTTCCCATTTTTAATAACTACTCTGACAATTGCTCTATTTACAAGTGTCCTAAAATGTATCGTAAAATTATTGCCCTAATCCCTGTCGTGTACAAGGTGGCTGTGAAAAATACCGGTTGATGGCTCCCAATATGCCACCCCCGCTGAGCCCTCATCGTTATACACAAGTATTCAAGTATTTGATTTTAATGATATATATTTGTAGGGGGCTGGCAAGTTTTTTTTTGCCCACCGAAACCGATGATGGTGGGCAAGAAAAAGACCTTGCCGGCCCCTACATTTTGACTTATGTATAACGATGAGCGCTGAGCCACGGCATCTTGGCAAAGTTGCGTTTTGGCTAAAAACAATGGCATCAGTATATTATTATTTGGGAGTTGCCTAGATAAATTTAAATCACCCAATAACTATAAATACTCGTCAGGTTGAAATACCCAGAAAATAAAACCATGAAGAACTGAACACTGTTCAGTGAATCGGTTCTACTAAATGTCACTCACTGATTTTTAAAATCTGCATTGCTTTAGACTGATACCAAAGTAGGCAGAATAAAAACTTGAATATCGAGCCTCTTGCAAAACTCTCCCCAGGTTTTACCTAGGGCGTGTCATCAATTAAAGTCACACCCCTGAAAGGGGATAACATACCAGCTGGGGCAACGCCCCAGGAATGATTTATTTAGAATTTAAGCCCTGAAAGGGCGATACATTATGTCACGCCCGCCGCCCGCTTAATATCATTATGCACATAATCCCAGGGCGTTGCCCTGGGCT
>QNER01000502.1 GCA_003646175.1 Candidatus Parabeggiatoa sp. nov. 1 | reverse complement strand
TCCCTTCTTTTTGGGATAGTATCCGTCATTGCAAACTTCACGGCTGCTATCCCTTCTTTTTGGGATAGTATCCGTCATTGCAAACTTCACGGATGCTATCCCTTCTTTTTGGGATAGTATCCGTCATTGCAAACTTCACGGATGCTATCCCTTCTTTTTGGGATAGTATCCGTCATTGTTCTTGACAACAGATACTATCCCCAAAAAAAATGGATAACATCTGTCAATTTTATCCGTTTATTCTGCTAATCCGTTGTACTCAATTCCCAATTTCCAATTTCTTCCCCAAAATCTGTTATAATAAATAACATTATAATTAAAAATATTATTACGAGCTACAAAAACGAATAACATTTACAACACTATGAATAAAAAGCTTTTTTTGATTATTATTGGTACATTGCTCAGTGTTGTCTTGCTGGTTATTGTGCTTTCACGCTTGGATTGGCAGGCATTTTTTAACGCTCTTAAAACCATTCGCTTATCACCCGTTTTACTAGCAGGGAGCATGATTGTGATTCTGATTGCCTTACGCTCACTGCGTTGGAATTTGGTAGCGAATATGCCTTTGACAAAATTCAAATATTTTTGGCAGGCTGCTAATATAGGTTATTTAGGCAACATGATTTATCCGTTACGGGCCGGCGAAGTGCTACGAATAGTCGCTATTCATCATTTTGCACCGCTCGTATTAGGACGCGCTGTCACCAGTGCTGTGATTGATCGAATGCTTGATATCATGATGATGGGCACTTTCACGTTGTTGGTGCTTTGGATACATAGTCAGAGAATTGACCCAACTCTTGGTAAAGGCGTTGTCGGCCTTTTTATTATCGCGACAGTGGTATTAACCTTATTAATCATCTTTGCAGATCATTTACAGGCCCGGGTGCAACGTTGGGCTGCACAAGGTAAATGGCAACAGCGACTGCAAGAATGGCTACTACATGGGCTAGAAGGCGTTCAAGCCTTTCGGCAAACCCGCAACTTATTAACGATATTACCGCTCACGGCGGCCGTCTTTCTGCTGGATTATTTTTGGATGTGGCAAATTATGGCCGCTTTTGGGTGGGATTTGCCCTTTGAAGCCGCGTTGACCGTTGGCGTTTTTTTGCTGATCAGTATCTCATTGCCCTCTGCGCCCGGTTATATTGGCATTTATCAAGTGGCTTGTGTGTTAGCTTTGGGATTGTACGGTATTGACGAAACGCTTGCCGTCGCCTATTCTATAGTGATGCAATTACTCACTTTTGCGATTATCGGGGTGCAAGGTATGCTGGTGACTATTTACTGTGGGTTTAACTTATCGCGGCAACGGCAATCGGATTTATCTCAAATGCCAAATGAATGATTTTGTCGATTTTTTTTAAAGTAAACAGGTGTCCAAACTAAAGTTGGGACTCCGCCAAATAGGATAGGATTAAATTGAAAACCAGCAAATACGAACAAATTTATGGCCTCCATGCAGTGCAACAAATTTTTGAAAATGACATCAGTCGCGTGGTAGACATAAAGGTGCAAGAAGGACGAAATGATGCGAAATTACAAGCTCTGCTGAAACAAGCTAAACAACAAGGCATTGCCATTCAACCAGTACCGAAAAAAACCTTGGATAAATTAACTGAAAACGGGCATCATCAAGGCATGATCATTCGCTGCAAGGCCAACAGCATGAAAACCAGAATATCGCTGGAAGAAGTACTCACCTCAATAACGGGCTCACCGTTTTTATTGGTGCTTGACGAGGTGCAAGATCCGCATAACTTAGGGGCTTGTTTGCGGACGGCCGATGCAGCGGGTATTCATGCCGTGATAGTGCCTGAAAATCGTGCTTGCAAGTTAACCTCGATAGTCCATGCCGCCTCCAGCGGTGCAGCCGATAATGTTCCATTAATCCAAGTGACTAATCTCGCCAGAACGTTACGCTGGTTACAAGAGCAAGGCGTGTGGTTAATTGGTACAGACGAAGAAAGTCAAACCAGTCTGTTTGAAACGGACTTAACCGGCTCGCGTGCATTGGTGTTGGGTTCGGAAGGGACCGGATTACGCCGTTTGACACGAGAAACTTGTGATGCCTTGGTACGTATTCCCATGTTGGGCAAAATAAAAAGCCTCAATGTATCGGTGGCAACCGGGGTTTGTTTATATGAAGCGATACGGCAGCGTCTCAATATCTCTCAATAATCAGGAGTCCAAACTTTAGTTTGGGCAACCGGCAAAAAACGCTTGCGTTAAATTGATTTGCTCAATACTACTTGCCACCCGATTAACCGTATTACGAAACACCGCGCCGTGCGGTTGCCCTTTACTATACCAAGATAAATGCTTACGTGCCATCCGCACACCAGTATATTCACCATAAAATTGATACAGATTATCAAGATGAGCCAACAGAGTGTCGCGGATTTCCATCACAGAAGGTGACAGCAATTTTTCTCCGGTTTGTAAATAGTGATCTATTTCACCAAATAGCCACGGGCGGCCGAAAGCCGCACGGCCTATCATCACCGCATCAGCACCGGTATAATCCAACACATACTTGGCCTTTTCTGGGCTGCGAATATCCCCGTTAGCAATCACAGGTATTTTAATCGTCGCTTTAATCTCCGCAATCATATCATATTCCGCCTCCCCGCTAAATCCACACGCACGAGTGCGCCCATGCACAGCCAACGCTTGCACCCCGGCTTGTTCCGCAATTTGGGCAATTCGTACCCCATTACGATGTTCTGTATCCCAGCCGGTGCGTATTTTTAAAGTAACCGGCACTTCAACCGCTTTAACAACCGCATCAAGAATTTGCCCCACCAAGGTTTCATCTTTCAACAAAGCAGAGCCTGCCATCACCTTACAAACTTTTTTGGCAGGGCAACCCATATTAATATCAATCACTTGCGCGCCATTATCGACATTATATTGCGCCGCTTTCGCCAACAATTTTGGCTCAGCCCCAGCAATTTGCACACAGCGCGGCTCCGTTTCACCGTCATGATTCGCACGGCGTTTCGTTTTTTCACTCCCCCAGAGTAGGGAGTTTGACGAAATCATTTCCGATACCGCCATACCAGCCCCCATCTGTTTACACAATTGTCGAAAGGGGCGATCCGTCACGCCTGCCATCGGGGCAAGGACGAGACAATTTTTAAGAGTGTAAGGGCCGATTTGCATAAGTTTTCACATTTAAATTAATAGGTAATAGGCAATAGGTAATAGGTAAGCTGATAAAAATGTGTGGGGAAGAATGATTTTTCCTATTTTTTTTAATTCATTCCACTTTATGAAAAACAATAAGTTACAGCTTGAGCCAGGGGCGTTGCCCCTGGCTATATTTAATTTCGCACCTTCAGTGCTTTAAAACATAGCCCCAAAGGGGCGTATTATTAAAGCCAGGGGCAACGCCCCTGGAACTAGCCCCTGGAACTATCGTGCGTCCCATTAGGGCATATCCGTTATTTCCTTAAAGTTGAAATGTTTTAGGTAAAAATATATTTATATGAAAAACAATAAGTTATTTAATTAATACCTTACCAATTACTCAATTGTATTCGCAGCCAATTCGTTAATTTCTGGGATTTTTTGTATTATATACTCGATGTTCAAGTTTTTAATCTGACAATAATAACTTCAATGCGATTGTATATGAAGGGATTAAAACCGTTAACGACAAGGATTGTATATAATAAAGGATTAAGGAGTAATCCACCCGCTATCCGCATCGATTAGGTTGTTGAACTTGGTTGTTGAGCCTCGGAAACATGCCGAAACAGACACTTGTCGTTATAGGTTTTTTAAATCCTTTATTATATACAATCCTTGTAGTTATAGATTTTTTAAATCCTTTATTATATACAATCCTTGTCGTTATTGTTTGGCTTTAGAAAAAACTTGCGAGTCGAGTATATAAAGAACGTATTTCAAAAGGGTGAAAATTAAATAACCGGTTATGGTTTATTTATCAAAGCTTTAAAAATACATTGAGTCAGAACCGCCTTAAAAAAATAAATAAATCCGTTAAATCCGTCAATCTGTTGTACTTCCCGTATATGAAAAATGTGAAAATGAAAAAAGGGATTAAGTTAGTTTAACGAATGATTTTAAAATCAGTCATTAAACTTAAAAATCAGTTCATTACTTCAATGCGTTATACTTTCAGTATATCACTATTTACCGATGATGTTTTTTAATGCAATGACACCTTTTAATTGCTACAATAATTAATAAATTAACAATGTCAGAGCACTAAGGAACACCGCTTCAACAGGCTCAGGCTGCGTGCAAAAAAATGTTATATTGTCAAAGTAATCACTTACTTAATAAGAATGTACCAATGGCAAACAATGACAAAACCAACCGGTTTTATCCGGCTATTCGCACTGTTGTGGTGGATTTGATTTCATATATAGGTATCCAGATAATTACTTTAGTCCCCTTTAGGGGACTTGAGCTTTTAGACAACTGCTTTCGCGCCAAAATTTTTGCGCGCAAAAACTTCTTTGCTACAAGCTGTTGGCTACTGTTGGCTACAAACCAATTTATTTATCTGGAATACTATAGTTTGTCAGATAGGTTTTAATAACTTAATTGATAACCTGGTATGCCATTTTTTGTGTTTGGACTCCTTATTTCTGAAAAAATAATATGACGAAGGTGGTATCAATGGCAAAGCTTCAAAACGATTTTATGGAATTTCATGACAAGATTAAACTTGACAATCTTGACGAAAATTCGACGCTAAAAAAGGAACGGGACATCCTTCTCTATAAACTCAGAAGAAGACTCAAAAAATACTTTGAGCAGAAAAAAGAGCCTCCCCCAAGTTTTGAAGCCTTCGATCAAGGTAGTTATGCCATGGGAACAGGCACCCAGCCAATGGCGAATGGTAATTACGATATTGATGTGGGTTTATACTTCCACATTGCTAAAGAATATTACCCCGATCCTGTACCGGTTAAACAATGGATATATGAAGCTTTAACGGGTAATCCTTACCAGAACGTTGTGTGTAGAAACCCGTGTGTGACTGTTTTTTATCAAAGGAAGGGAAAACCTAACAATTATCAGATTGATTTAGCGATTTATTTTTCCGATCCTTCTTCTGACGATGGCACTTTGTACCTTGCCAAAGGTAAACTACATTCTCGATATGAAGAAAGAATTTGGGAAAAAGCAGAACCCAAACAGTTTCTCAAACTGATTAGGGATAATTTCCTTGAAGAAGAAGACAAAAAACAATTCATAAGGGTTATCCGTTATCTCAAACGTTGGAAAGATGTTCAATTTCCAGAGACAACTTCAGGCGAGTTTTTGCCGCTTGGTATGGGGCTCACTGTTGCCGCTTATTACTGGTTTAATGTCAGTAAAACAATAGATGTTTTTACCAATAAAGCCACTTATGATGATGTTCATGCCTTGAAGGATTTTATTAAGGCATTAGCTTGGCAATTTACAGATATTGATCCCGAAGACCAATGGGAATCACGACTTATCGTAACACTGCCGGTAGCACCTTATAGTGATATCTTTGAAAAAATGACTGATAATCAGATGATAAGGTTTAGGAGAAAATTGAAATTATTGCTAATTGTCTTGGTGGACGCAGAAACAGAACCTGATCCTTATGAAGCTTCTCATAAACTTCAAGAACAATTTGGTGAATATTTTCCAGTGCCGACTAAAGAAGAAACCGCATCAAAGAGTTTTGCGCCGGCTATCGTATCCTCAAGTTCTTCCGCAAAATCGTTATCAGTTACCAGCTCATGTGACACACAACGCTTCAAAATGAGTCCAGAAGAGCAACCATAAAGGATTGCCCCTACATCTCGTTATCTCAGAATAAGTTTGCTAGAAAAACTTAATGAAGAGATGGGCAATCCCTCGCGGTTGCCTATTTAACGGCCAGCAACAAACTCAAATCGCGAATAACGAACAGCAACTTTCACATTTCTATTTAACGGCCAGCAACAAACTCAAATCGCGAATAACGAACAGCGACCTCGCATTTCTTATTTAACGGCCAGCTATAATTCTTAAATCCAGAATAGCGAACAACACTTCATATTTCATAACTACTCAGCCCTGAAAGGGC
>QNER01000501.1 GCA_003646175.1 Candidatus Parabeggiatoa sp. nov. 1 | reverse complement strand
AATCCCTCACGCCATTGTTGATGATGTCATCTTGGTAGATGATAAAAGTAGTGATGCAACCGCCCAAGTTTCAAAAGAACTGGGCATATCAACTATTTTGCATGATCACAATTTGGGGTATGGCGGTAATCAAAAAACTTGTTATCAAGCCGCTTTGCAAAAAGGGGCTGATATTGTTATCATGTTGCATCCCGATTATCAATACACCCCGAAATTAATTACTGCAATGGCATCGTTAATTTCAGAGGGATTATTTGACTGCGTGTTAGGCTCTCGGATATTAGGCGTGGGGGCATTAAAGGGCGGTATGCCGCTCTATAAATATATATCAAACCGTATTTTAACTTTTTATCAAAATTTATTGTTGAACCATAAATTGTCTGAATACCACACCGGCTATAGGGCATTTTCCAAAGAAATTTTGGAAACGTTACCTTTGGAGAAAAATTCCAACGACTTTATTTTTGACAATCAAATGTTGCTACAGATTATTTATGCCAATTTTTCAATTGGTGAAATCACCTGTCCCACCTTGTATTTTGAAGATGCCTCTTCTATCAGTTTTGTGAGAGCCGTCAAATATGGGTTAAGCGTTATCACTACCACTTTAGAAGTTGTGGGGCATCGGTGGAAAATTTCATCAAGCCCTCGTTTTACTCCGCTTGATGAAATAAGAATTAAAAATAGGCTGTAGTCCAAACCTTTAGGTTTAGACTCCAAAATCAATAAATTTTTTTGGTCCGAAAGACAACATTATGACACTAAAACAAAAGGCTCTATCCGGCACAACTCAGGGTGCAATAGCATTTTTGATTTTTATTGTGCTTTGCTTATCCTTTTTTACATTTCCATTGCCTAAGATGATTAACCTTGACAGTTCTTGGGAAATGGTACTTGGACATGCTTTCAAGCAGAACTGGCAGGTAGGTGTTGATTATATATTTACATACGGACTGTTAGGGCATTTTTTTGTAAAAAACCCTATATACGATGCTGATTTATTTTATAAAACGGTGGCGTGGGTGATTGTCTTTAATTGCTTATTTTCAGTTGTGTTTTTAGTAAGGTGGTCTCAATTACATGATTGGATAGAAAAATCTCTGTTTCTATTTTTAAGCGCAGTCGTTATGACGGGACTTTCATTTTTCAATGATCATCTCTATTTCTTAGCGATTGTTTGTACCACTATTTTAATTATTCATCCGCCCAAGTTTCTCAGTGTCAAAAATCGGTATTTTTCAATGCTGGGTTTAGCACTATTCAGTTTTGCCATACTTTCCATGACAAAATTTAGCACATTTATTTTGGTGATGCTCTGTATTACCGGCATTATTATGGTGTTATGGCAAAGATACTCGTTTCAAATAGCAGCGAAAACCTTAATAATTTTTATTATTCTGTTTATGGGAGTATGGATATTATGCCAACAATCTCTGTTGAATATTCCGACATTTATTATAAATTCGTTGGACATTACCGGTGGTTATAGTGAAGCCATGTCATTAGAACCAAATATGATAGTTGTTTGGTGGGCTGTTTTTGGAATAGCTGTGACAAGCATTTTGGTTATATTCAACTGTCTTGCTCAACCACGAGAATTAGCCAAATTTGTCAGTGGTGGCATTATTTTATTAAGTCTTTTTTTGATTTGGAAATCCGGTTTTGTCCGTTATAGTTTCATTCATGTAATGAAATTTTTTTGCTTTGCTATGATAGTCCCTTTTTTGATTGTACGTTCTCAAAATATGGGATTTAAACGTTCCCGTATTTTCAGTGGGTTACTTTTTTTAAGTGTTTTTATTGCATTGACAGGCGCATTCTACACTGCACGAACAAGTGCCGGCTATTCCCCTAGTTATCCTTTACTCGCATGGCATAAGACAATTGTCAACAATGCAAAAACGCTTTGGTCCTTGGGTGACATTAAAAGTTATTATGACAAAGTGACTTTAAACTTAAAGCAAAAATATGAATTACCAAAAATTCGGGCCGCAGTTGGAGAGGCAACCGTTGATATGTTTCAACCAGGACAAGGGGTCCTGTTGTTAAATGGATTTAACTATCATCCACGCCCTATTTTTCATGGTTATACCGCTTATAGTGAGTCTCTTTTAAAAATTAACGGTCATTTTTACGCCAATCCCCAACAAGCACCTGAATTTATTCTGTTTGGTTTCGGCGCCATTGATCAACGTGTTCCTACTATGGAAGATTCACAAGCATTAAATGTCATTTTGCGTAGTTACAAGCCACTGTTTATTGAAAAAGGTGTGCTATTGTTGAAACGTGCAGTTGAAGAAAGGGGAGTGCTCACGAATAATGTTAAACTCCTCTTCACCAAAGAAATTCAAATGGGTGAGTCACTTCATCTTCAACATGTCAGCGACAAACCTCTATTTTTAAGTTTAGAGATTCGTAAAAATTGGTTGGGGCGATTAATTTCACTACTTTACCAATTACCACCCCTTTTTATAGAAGTGAAAACGACTGACGGGCATACTTTCATTGGTCGTATTATTCCGAATCTGAGTAAAGCAGATTTTCTTATCAATCCGTTATTGTTTAACCAAATAGATTTGGTAAAGTGGTATAGGGGTGAACCATTGAAGCAAGTAGCGAGTTTGCGGGTTGTTGTCAAATCAGTGTGGCCTATATATCTTTTCCACTTAAACATGAACGTGACAGTGAAGAAAGATGAAGGAAGTAGCCCCCTACCTAGTACAGGTTCGCTACAGTTTCCAGACCATCTCAGCCAACGGCTAAAGCCGTTGTCTAAAAGCTCAAGTACCCTAAAGGGCACTACAAAAGAGGGTTAGTCGGCTTTAGCCTCAGACAAGCTTTCAGACAACTGCCCAACGCTGTTGGCTGTTGGCTGGGTGGTCCGAAGATTGGAGCGCTCCTACACTAGCGCATTGGAAATTGGGAATAGAAAATGGGGATTTGTGAATGGGAAATGATGACTTAAACAGTTCCAATTATCTTCGTAGCTAAAGTTTTTGTTCACAAAAACGTTAGCCGCGATCCCAATTCCTAATTTTAAAATTAACGTGGAATAAATTGAACAATGGCTAATACACCTGTGACAATTTCTCTGTCGGCTTGTCCAATTTGCCAGCAAAATACCCTTTATCAAACGCCACATACATGCACAGATTATGTGACTAAACACACTTTTACTTTGCTCAAGTGTCAGGCATGTGGTTGTTATATCACACAAGGACTCTCGCAACTGCCGAGTGCCGATTACTATGGTACAGCCTACTACAACTCTAAAGCTGGCAAATTTTCACCGTTGATAGAAACAATATTTCGGTTTAATCACAAAAGAAATGCTCGTTTTTTTTATCAACATTTTCACCCCAAAACCATTTTGGAAATAGGTTGCGGTAGAGCTTATATACTGCGTGAACTTAAGCAATTAGGTGTTCAAGTGTATTGTCTGGAATCAGCGGGCGCGGCGGAGTGGATACTCCAAAATAAAGAGGTTAATGTTGTTAGTCTATCAACTGAACAAGAAAATGGGTGGCCTTTTGAACCTGAATTTTTCCAACTCATTGTTTTTTGGCATGTATTTGAACACCTGTCCGATCCCATTACCGCCTTAGAACAAGCGACTCAAGTTCTTGAAAAAGGCAAAGTGCTATGTATCAGTGTGCCCAATGTGAGCAGTTTTCAAGCTCAGTTAGGTTTAGCAACGTGGTTTCATTTAGATGTACCAAGACATCTGTTTCATTTTAGTAAAAACGGTCTCATTGAACTGTTGGAAAAACATGACTATGAAATTATCAAAGTCACCTCCGGGGATGCTATTCAAAATCTCTTTGGATGGTTCCAAAGTCTCGCCAATCTGTTTACCCCAAGCGCGACGAATACGCTTTATCGTTTTTTGCAAGGGGGCACACCTTGGCGAACCGCTGCCAAACTGCCCTTGTTGATTCAAGTACTCACGGCTATTATATGGGTACCAATGGGGTTAATCGGGTATGTTATTGAAGAAGTCACCGGGCGTTATGGCACAGTGACCGTTTTCGCCAAAAAGAAATAGTGCCGTTTTCCGTTATGAAAAGTACACAAAACTGGGCCATATGGCTTAAATCCTTCATCATCATTTTTTTGGTGCTATCAGCCATATTCATAGCTTATCATGAGGCTTTAAACAACAATTTTCTGACAATGTGGGATACACAAGGCTATGTGATTAATAATGCCCATATCAAGGCCTTAACTTGGGAAAATCTCCAATGGATGTTTACCAGTTTTCAGATGGAAAATTGGCATCCCCTCACTTGGCTATCACATGCCTTAGACTATGCTTTGTTTGAACTTGAGCCGTGGGGGCATCATCTCGTTAGTCTTATCATTCATGGCTTCAACACCATTTTGTTATTTTTATTGGTGATTGTCTTAATGTCTTTCAATCAAGCACCCGAAAAATATGCTGCGCGTGTAAACAATAAAATACTTCTAGCCGCGGGGATTGCTGCAATTTTGTTTGGGATACATCCACAACATGTTGAATCTGTGGTGTGGGTAGCTGAGCGCAAAGATGTGTTATGCCTATTTTTTATCTTGTTAGCACTGTTATCTTATGTGTTTTATAACGCAGCCCACACCATCAACGCACGTTTTGGTTGGTATTTATCAACATTGCTGTGTTTTGTGTTGGCACTGTTGGCGAAACCGATGGCTGTGACGTTTCCGGTTATTCTTTTACTGATGGATGTTTACCCTTTGCATAGAACTTCTCTCACCACCGCTTCATGTCAGCGCAACAGCGTTTCATATAAGAGACTTGTGGTTGAAAAAATCCCCTTTTTTGTTTTCACGCTGTTTTCTGTTATTATCACTATTTTGGCGCAACATCACGGTGGCGCGATTTTTACCATTGAAGAGGCGGGAATACAAATTCGTTTACTGAATGCCTTTGATAGTCTGATTTTTTATATTTCTAAATTCCTTGCACCAATCACCCTATCACCCTTTTACCCTTTTCCGTCGTATAAAAGTTTTTACGAATACTATCCAAGCTTGATTCCAGTTATCGCCTTTTTTCTTATGACTTTTGTGTGTGGTTACCTGTGGACTAAGAAAAAGTATTATTGGTTAATGGCGTGGTTGTTTTATTTGGTGACATTATTACCCGTCATTGGCATCATAAAAGTGGGAAATCAGGCCGCGGCGGATCGTTATGTCTATTTACCGACAATGCCTTTTTATATACTTATTGGAATTGGTGTTGCGAGCCTGTTATACACAGAAAAACTAAAAAAAGTCCTCAAAATAGGGATAGTGACGGTTTTTTTACTCGTAAGCGTGGTATTGGTACAATTAACTCAAAAACAAACGTTAATCTGGAAAAACGATTTGACATTTTGGAGTTACATTGTGGCTTATGCACCTGATAGTGCGTTGGCACAATTTAACTTGGGCAATGTTTATTTAAAAATAGGCGGGTATGATAAGGCCGTTGAGCATTACCACCAAGCAGTATCTTTAGAGCCTCTGAATAAATGGTGGTATAAAAATCTGCCGATGGCTTATATCAAGTCAAACCGCTTACCAGAAGCACTGAATCTATTAAATCGTCTGATAAAACACAAGATTCATATCGGATATAGTTGGGATAATATTCACTATATGATTGGGCGGATATATTTTATACAAGGGCGGTTACAACAAGCACGACAGTCATTGACAAAAGCACTCCAAATCAATCCGGGGAATAAAAGAGCGCAAGATTTGTTATTGGAAATCAGGAAAAATTCCCCATCATAATGGCACCCTTCAAAAATATCGGGGGCAACCATATTCGAGGCAAAAGTTTTTCTAGTAAACGGATTCCGAGAAAGGATTGCCCCTACATGCCCATTATCTATTGTAGGGGCAATCCCTTGTGGTTGCCCTTTCGGTTCCGGCAAAATACCTGAAAATTTATGATTCATTACTTATGATGAATTAATAAAAGGGGGCAAATGATGCTCAAGCAACTATCCGTGGAAAACTTTACCGCATTTCCAAAAGCACAACTGGATTTTGCATCAGGACTCAATGTCATTATCGGTGAAAACGGCACGGGTAAATCTCTGTT
>QNER01000500.1 GCA_003646175.1 Candidatus Parabeggiatoa sp. nov. 1 | reverse complement strand
ATTTCTCACTCTGAAAGAAATCCGATTTCTTGTCGAAATAGGATTTCTCACTCTGAAAGAAATCCGATTTCTTGTCGAAATAGGATTTCTCACTCTGAAAGAAATCCGATTTCTTGTCGAAATCGGATTTCTCAATCTGAAATAAATCCGATTTCTTGTCGAAATCGGATTTCTCACTCTGAAATAAATCCGATTTCTTGTCGAAATAGGATTTCTTCTTCAAATGCCAAAATGCGCCCACTGTCGCTATCAATGCCGTCAACATCGCCACAATCCCCGGCGAGGCATGATATAAACTCCACCCCACTAACCCAACACTTAGCCCAATCATCACTCGGTAACAGACTTTCATCAGGGCATTAGAATAGCGTTTTTGGGCAAAACGATATAAACGCATGATGCCTACTAACCCCGGTAAACTGAGCAAAAAATACCAGTGATACGGAAAATGCTGCAAAATCAGTAAACTATATAAACCGCTTAGGCAGACAAGCAACAAATAAAGCGGTGGCAACGTCAAATAGTCCCACATCATTCGCCCATATAACACCGCACCCAATCCAAGCGTCAAGGTAAACAGTGATAATGCCGCCGGTGGAAAGGTTTCCCCAGACAGCGACAGTAATATTGCCAGCACCGACAGCGCGTAAATCACAAAAGTAAAGTGGCTCAATAAAGCTTGTTTATGCACCCATTGCTTAAATTGGGTATCCACATACAATAACAACAAACTACAAACCATCAGAAAAAACCCGGCATACCCCTCTGGCAAAATTATCTCGCTACCCCACGTCAATGCCACAAATGACACCGTCGCGGCATAAACCAAAGTGCCGGCCGCGTAATAAGCGATTTTACGTTGCTCGATAAAAATGGAATGCAGCCAATGTTGAGCAAAACGCAGTAGTGCATAGCCCAAAATACCCAATAAACTCAAATGCAAAGCAGCTAACCACCACCAATGGGGCGCAAGCTTCAGTAACGGCTGAGCAAACTGGAGTGCCGCTAACCCAATAAACAGGTATGAATGTTCGTTTTGAAGGGTGCGCTCTATCATGCCAGACGCAAGTTTAAGCGCGATTGCAAATCCCCCTATGGCAAAAACAGATAGCAACCCCGCGATACCGACTAACCAGGCATCAGGCATACTACTTTCAATCAAACGCACAGCGGCAGTGAACGTCAGCGGTACCAACAACACACCAATCGTCAATAAAACGTGGCTACTGGTTTCCAATTTGGGATAACGATGGCGTATTTGATAACCGCCCCAAAATAGAATAAAGGCATAAAGGTAAAAGATAATAAAAACCGCTAATGCATTAGAAAAGCCTGTGGTAGAAACCACGAAAAAAATAGATCCAGAAACCAAGCAAAAGCCGGCAATAAACCAACCAATATTTTGCCAAAGAAACGCCACAAAAATCTGCGTAAAAACATGCTTAAAACCTTCAAGGTTTGGCAAACCTTGAAGGTTTGGTGCAGAAATGTTTGGCAAACTTTCAAGGTTTTGCGCAGAATCATCGGCGGGGACATTCACCGGCTCATGCTTAAAACCTTCAAGGTTTGGCAAACTTTCAAGGTTTTGCGCAGAATCATCGGCGGGGACATTCACCGGTTCATACTTAAAACCTTCAAGGTTTGGTAAACCTTGAAGGTTTTGTGCAGAAATGTTTGGCAAACTTTCAAGGTTTGGCGCAGACTTAAAACCTTCAAGGTTTGGCAAACCTTGAAGGTTTGGCGCAGAATCATCAGCAGAAACCTGGGTGGATGGCACCGACGCGGTTTGAATATCAGGCAGTTCAAAATCTTTCTTCAGCCATGGTGTGTCGTCAGTCGAAGGAGACGGCACTGGGGCTGCTTCAAGATCATAAAGCCTAAACGCTTTGAGATACCAAGGTATTTCCCCCAGTGTGCCTTCCATACTTTTATCCAACTGAAACCATGTCGATTCCAACAAACTCCGCTGCTCACTATCGCTGATTTCTAACTGCCCACAAACATCGGCATACAACTTGTCCACTTGCTGACTTAAATGCTGAAAACGAAAAGTCGTCAACTTACCGAGTTGATACTGATGTGTCAGTGCCAGATGTAACAAAGTTACCCCGGTGAACTGCGTTTGCGTGCGTGACTCAGTGAATTCATCACTATTTTCAGTGACTTGAAAAGTTGGTGATGCTTGTTCATGACGAAATATCAGCCAGATTCCCCACCCCATCAAAACAATGGGAATGAAAAACCAATTTGCGACAACATAAAGAAAAAACGCTAATACAAATAAAAATATAGTCCATCCCATAATATTCTCCTTTTTGATGTCGTAGGGTGGGATCGCTGTCGGGCACTCTCTCAAACATTGTCCCGAATCTAACCGCCCGCTTGCCCACCCTTATGGTTCGTAGGGTGGGCAATGTGTTTTTATTGCCCACCTTTCGGGAAGTGTTGGTGGGCAATTTATTGACGTTGCCCACCCTACATAAATCGTATGCGGTTCCTGGATGGTGGCAAGCGGGCTTTGATATCATGGTATTTTTTGAGTTTCGTAGTTTCGTAGGGTGGGTAAGCGGGCGGTACTTTCTCAAACATTGTCCCGAATCTAACCGCCCGCTTGCCCACCATCCATCTCCAGGACGAAAATAATCTATTATTGCCAATAGCTACCACCGTATGTAGCAGGAGCGGATTGATCGACGATTTCGTCAGAGGGTGTGCGCCCACTGGCGATGATAGCTTCCCATATGGCTGCTTCCGAAGCAATGACTCCTAATCTTTCCATGCCTATTAGCAATGCTTTTGTTGAGAGTAGATGCACATTTTGCCGCAATACCACATTCATCCTTGTTAAATCACTATCTTCAAACAACAATAGAACCGGATCCAAAGGTTCTACAATTTTGTCAAGTTGGTTGCTCAGAAAATCGGTGATCGCTGCTTCTCCAAGCTGACGCTGAGGCGCTGATGGATTTATCTCACGTTCCATGCGGGCAAGGTTGCCTACCTGTGTTTCAACAATGTTGACTCGATCTGGATAAGATTGAGCAAATTGCCTGATAATTTTGGCATCTTCAAAGGATGGCTCTCGTGTCACTTCAAAATAAACCTGATCAACAATATATATAGGTAAATCAAGTTTGAGCAGAATTTCAAGGCTTTGAGCTTTGCCAAGACTGATGAGCGGCCCCGCATCGGGGATAACAAGTGCAACACGTTTCATCGTTCTGGGGCCTCGTTTATGACACGCACAAACATATCGGCCATTTGTTCAAGTTCATTGTGAGGCAAACTCGGCCGTGAAAGTCCCCGTTGTCCTAACTTGTCAAGCAATGTTGAATAATCAATGTTAAGTGCCTTCATGGCTTCCAAGCGATCCATCTCACCACGAGAAAAGCATACCAGCGGATCAGTTTCTGGCTGTTTAACGCTAACGAGTTGCGCTAGATGTGCCTGAATGATTCGATTGATACTTGTGCTGTGTTGGACAGCGTAAAAATTTGCGGCATTAAAAAGGGAGTCGTCAAGTTGAACAGTTAAATCTCGCATAATTTTATTGACCTTTATTGAGTTTAGGTTCGTAGGGGGCCGGCAATGTGTTTTTTATTGCCCACCTTTCGGGAAGTGTTGGTCGGCAACAAATTGCCCTACATTTGCACGAAAAATGATTCTGACAACTGTTTAATCGAAGCTTCATTCAAACCCGTCACTTGCATAATCAAAGCAATATCGGCGTTAGCTTGTAACATTTGCTTGGCAAGTCGTAATGTCGTGTTTTTTTCAGTTTGCTCCGCTTTCTCTAAAGCAGCCTGTTTTTCGGCTTTGAACTGAGCCACTTTGGTTTCAGACTGAGCCAATTTGGTTTCAGACTGAGCCAATTTTGCTAAGGCTGCTTGTTTCTCGGCTATCGCCATTTGTTTTTCAGCCCGCTCTTGTTCAACCTCTTTGTGGTCAGCAAGCCACCGAGCCTTTTTTTCTTGGATGTCCTGCTCTTCCGGCGTTAAGCTGGCGGCATTAGCCACTTCAAAGGCATGATTGATGGTTTCATCGTCGGCTAACACTTTAGGAATGGAGGTGAGTTGCCCGACTTGTTTGATAAAATAAATCCACTTATCCGCGGTTGAACTGAGCGCGTCTTCTTTTTTATCAAATTTAGGCAATTCCACAAAAACCATTTCCATTTCGTTTTCAGGTAAAAGAACCTGTGTCGAGGCTTCCAATAATTTCTGATTATAACGGATTCTGTTGATAATAAATTCAATATGACATTTCGTGATGCTATCGCTTTTTTGGCGATAGTATCACTTTTGCACTTTTAAACAACGCGTTAAATTGACAACCCCCTTATTTTCGGACAACTCTAATCAGTCAAAAATATCATTGCAATAACCCGTATTATTGTTTGAGTGATACTATCGCCAAAAAAGCGATAGCATCACGGCTTGAACACTTTTTGGTCCTGTACATAGATTATCAACAGAAAACGGTAGAGTCAGAATAATTTAAAATACGTTATCACCGTTGATTTCAGTTCTTCGGTGGTAAACAACGTAAAATCTGTGACGGTTAACGCAATCACCGGGCGGTGTTCTGTATATTTGTCGCGGGGACGCAACACAGTAGAATAAATCATTGCCAAATGAGACTGTGTGTGTTCGCATATGTCCGTCTGATTGTATGCCTGCACTTCAACAATCATGCTGGTGCCATTTTCCAACTTAGCCCGAATGTCCACCACATAATTTTCTTTCAAACCCTCAACCAGTGGAATTTGGTACGGGTTGACAATGGTTAAATCCACAATGGGATGGGTTAGATCCAACACCGCGTTTAAAAAACTCAGTAGAATGTCTTTGGAACCGGCACTGCCAAAGACTTTTTTAAACGCAAAATCGGTTTTGACATCGATAAATGGCATGGTATTTCTCCAAAGTTATCGGTTTACAAACGGTTCCACCAATCTGGTGTAATGATTTTGCCAATAATTGATTCAACTTCTTTCAACATCATTTTTAATTGGGGAACCGAGTACTCTGAATTTAATGGAATGCTTAAACGGTGATGCCCATAAACCATAAATTGATGTCTCGTTCCTGAATAAGGACCTTCAAAACTCAGTTTTCGCAGTCGTTTTATGAAAACCGAACGTTTACAGGGTAGCCATCGACTCATAATGAGATTCGCAATTGAGGTTATATTGAGACAAAACGGGTAGAGGGTGTCCTAACTGCAATCCGAGTAGCACCCATTCTTCCAGTACGGATTGAAGTTCATTTTCGCATTGCCTAAGGGATTTACCAAAGGCAATTACGCCCTGACAACTTGGGATAGTGCCACAGAAAGTGCCATCTTCTAGTTTGTCATATTCCGCATCTGCTAACGCACTTTCAATATAACCGGTTAGGATAAATTCTGATTTCTTCATTTTTATTCTTCAAATGTGTTGTACACTTGACTCGCAAGTTTTTGCTAAACCATAACCATAACTACAAGGATTGTATATAAAAAAGGATTGGATTGTTCGCCACCAGTTGTAGTTATAGGCTTTTTAAATCCTTTCTTATATACAATCCTTGTAGTTATAGGTTTTTTAAATCCTTTCTTATATACAATCCTTGTAGTTATAGGTTTTTTAAATCCTTTCTTATATACAATCCTTGTAGTTATAGGTTTTTTTCTTCAATCGAGTACAACCAATCGAGTACAGCGAATTGGCGGTTTGTTCGAGTACAACGAATTACGTGGATAAACGAATTAAAAATAAGAGTACAGCGAATTAACGAAATCAACGAATTAAGAACAGCGAATCCCAGAAATCAACCAATTAATAGACAGAACGAAAAAATCCGTTCAATCCGTCAATCCGCTGTACTCGACAACAGCCAATTTTTACCAAAAAAGGCCAAAAAAAAACTCGAGCAGGGGGGAAGCCCCCCTGCACCCCCGTCAAAGCATTCAAAGGCTCAAAGGCTCAAAGCTTCTATTGATTAAACTAAGCACCAGTGTCGCCACCAATACTCGTCTTCAAAACCGTGCATGAAACTTTCGCTTCACACGGCTCCTCTCTAATTATCCCTCTCGGAGCTTATGAACATCATTTAT
>QNER01000499.1 GCA_003646175.1 Candidatus Parabeggiatoa sp. nov. 1 | reverse complement strand
TTCAGCATTATGACGTATTTATTAATGCCGTAGAAATAGGAGAAGGGGAAGAACCCATTGTGACTTATGACATGCTCAATGCGATGAAACCGGATGGCTGGATCATTGATGCGGCCGCTGATGCGGGAAGAGCCATTCAAGGCACGCGGTATACCTCTATCAAATCACCTATTTATCAGGATGAACAAGGACATACGTTTTATGTTGTCAATAATTCTCCCTCTTTGCTTTATAGAGAAAGTAGTGAGATTGTCAGTGAAGGTTATGCCAAACATTTTTGGTCAAAACCTATGAGTTATTGGTATAGTGATGACTGCGTTATTCGCTGATATATTGCTTTTAAGAAAAATATTGAGCGATAAAGGCCCAAATTTAGAACACGACATTTTTCTGAAGGTATAATAATATGAAGCAAAAAATTTCAGTTGTCACGGGTGCAAGCCAAGGTATTGGCTTTGAGATTTGCCGTCAACTGGCTCAAAAAGGTATTACTGTCGTTTTAACAGCACGTAATTTGAAGAAAGGTGAAACGGCTGTGCAAAAATTACAAAAGGAAGGCTTGCATGTTTCTTTCTATCCGCTTGATGTCACCAAGCAGGATGATATTCAATCTTTGGTAACACACGTTAAAGAGAAATTTGGGCGTGTCGATATTTTAGTCAATAATGCTGGGGTTCATCTTAATCCAACGGAGTCAGCCTTGACAGTTGCTCTTGATATAGTCAAACGATCAATGGAAGCGGATGTTTATGGTCATTTATTGTTATGCCAAAAAATTATTCCCTTGATGAGACAACATCATTATGGCCGTATTGTCAATATGTCCAGTAAAGCCGGACAGTTAGCAACAATGGGTGCTAAGAAATTAGGCTATAAAATGTCTAAAGCTGCACTGAATGTACTGACTGCTGTTTTGGCAGATGAAGTCAAAGGCAATAATATTCTGATTAACTCAATGACACCGGGTTGGGTAAGAACTGAAATGGGAGGTTCAGAGGCACCAAGATCAATTGAAGAAGGTGCAGATACAGCAATCTGGTTAGCGACATTACCTGACGATGGCCCCACAGGTGGCTTTTTTTATGAACACCAGCCTATTCCTTGGTAGTTGATAATAAGTCGTTCAATTTATTCTTTGCTTGCCAATGAACTAGAAAAAGGTGGGGTTTCCCAATTCACTATTTTAATGCGAGAAATGGTTTTAATATTAAGCTAAGCGAGATAAATTTAATGAGTGAATACATGACAGGCGCCCAAGCTGCGATTGCACAATTAGTCGCTGAAGGTGTCACTGATATTTTAAGCATTCCTGGAGAACATAATCTGTTTCTTTGTGATGCCGTTTTGGATTATCCACAATTGCGATTATTAGCCAGCCGTCATGAGCAAGGTTTAGCTTACATGTCCAATGGGTATGCGCGAGTAAGTCATAAAATTGCTGTACCTATTGTGATATCAGGGCCTGGTGTGACCAATAGTTTAACAGCATTGGGTGATGCTTATCAAGATTCGGTGCCTATGGTGTTGATTGCAGCACAAGCCCCGTTGGTTCAACTGGGTAAAGGGGCTTTTCACGAGCTAAAAGATCAAAGCGGTGCTTTAGCCTCGATTGTCAAATGGCATACGAGAGTTGAGAGTGTTGAAGAAATACCAAATGCTATTCGTCACGCTTTTATTCAAGCCTATGAAGGACGACCAGGACCTACAGCGGTTGAAATTCCTATCGATATACAAATGAAAAAAGGGCATGTAGATATATACCCTTCAATACAACCACCGGTCTCATGCCCTGATATTTCGCAAATACGTGAAGCGGCTATTTTATTAAGAAATGCCAATATACCAATGATTTATGTTGGTAGAGGCGCGGTGATATCAGGTTGTGCTGATGAACTTCAAACATTGGTGGAATGGTTAAATCTACCCTGTTTTAATACCGCATTAGCAAAAGGGATTTTACCTGAAAATCATTCATTGAATTTAAGTTGGGGAGGATGTAAATATGGACTTATTCGTGAGTTTATTCAAAAAGCGGATGTTGTTTTGGTGATTGGTTCAAGCTTAGACGATAGTGATGCCACACGCTTTTCTCTTCAATTCCCTGACAAACTGATTCAAATTGATACAAATCATGAGAATGTGGGTAGATATTATCCCGTCAATGTCGGTTTAATCGGTGATGCCAAACAAGTGCTAACGCAATTACTCGGTGAATTAACACAATATGATAAACAAGATCATTTATCAATGAACAACGTGATTGCACATTATAAAGAACAGGGCATTAAAGAAAAACAAACTACCTTAGCTTGGCAATTTATCTCTGCTATCCAAAAAGCGATTTCAAAAGAGACGATTGTTTTTGGTGACCCTTCTTGGGTGAATGGTTGGACAGTCTATTTTTTAGAGCGAAATTTACCCAATACCTTTCATTGTCCACGTAATTTTTGTGGTCTTGGTTTTTCTTTTTCAGCGGCTTTGGGTGCTAAACTGGCTTTTCCAAATCGTCAAATTTTATCTTTAATAGGTGACGGGGGATTCCTTTTTAGCAATGCCGAATTGGCAACGGCTGTTCAGTACCAACTGAATATTGTGACCATTATTTTTAATGATCAAGGCTATGGTTCGATAAAACGCCGACAAATTAAGGGGTTTGGACGCAGTATTGGGGTTGATCTACCCGGTCCAGATTTTGTGAAAATGGCTGAAGCCTTTGGTGCTATTGGTGTTCGTGCAGAAACCCCAGAACAACTTTATAGCCTATTGAAAAAGGCTTGGGAATATAACCGTCCTACCATAATAGAAGTACCTTTGGATAACACAGATCCCAGTTTGGATGTTTAACCAAATATGAAGTAAATGATTATCATGACATATCTATCACAACGTATTGAGTCCTTTTCTAGTGACACTGTTTTTTCTGAAATGAACCGGCTGGCAGTGAAACATAATGCCATTAATTTGGGCCATGGTTTTCCAGATTTTGCAGCGCCCCATTTTTTAAAAGAAGCTGCTGTCCGTGCCATTCAAAATGATGTTAACCAGTACACCTCGGTTTGGGGAAATCTAAAGTTACGCCAATCAATTGCTCATAGAATGCTAACGCATTATGGGCTTTCTTATAATCCCGAAACTGATATAAGCATTACACAAGGCGCAACAGAAGCGATCTCGGCTGCCATTTCAGGTTTGGTTAATCCAGGCGATGAAGTGATTTTGTTTGAGCCTTACTATAGCACTTATTTACCGGCCATAAAAATAGCCGGTGGTATACCTCGATTTTATACCTTCTACCCCCCGGATTGGAAAATTGATGAAGAACGTCTTCGTTCTATTTTTTCAGAAAAGACAAGATTAATTCTTGTTAATACGCCTCATAATCCCACGGGCAAAGTTTTGACTGATCAAGAACTGTCTTTGTTGGCCGGGTTATGTTATCAATATGATGTACTTGCAATCAGTGATGAAGTTTATGAAAATTTGACTTTTGATAATCGTCAACATCGTCCTTTAAGCAGCTATCCTGATATGTATGAACGTACCATCACGGTTTCAAACTTAGGTAAAACGTTTGAAGTTACCGGTTGGAAAATTGGCTGGACGATTGCGCCACCTCACTTAACCCAAGCGGTTGTTAAAGTTCGACAATATTCGACCGGTTCGGGTTCTGCTCCTTTACAAGAAGCCGCTTCAATTGCCTTAGACAGTTCTCAGCAATTTTATACTAATTTATTAACACGATACCAACGCAATCGTGACTATTTATACGAGGCACTTGCTCGAAGTGGCTTTAAACCTATTCTGCCAGAAGGAACGTGTTTTTTAATGGCAGACTTTTCCAATTTTGAGTTTGAAGATGATGTTGAATTTTGTCGCTATTTAACGGTTGAAATAGGTGTCACTGCTATTCCGGCTAGTACACTTTATCATCAGTTACCAGAAAATGTTAAACTGGTTCGGTTTGCTTTTTGTAAAAAAGAAGAAACATTGTTGGAAGCTGAAAAACGTTTTATGCGATTGAAACTTACATAGATTGGAGCAATCTTGCGAACTTCGACAATTTTATAAACATTCCGGGTAGTTTCCCTTAATTGCGTTGAAGGAAAGTGTTATCTATAACTTAGACCTGTCAGGTTTTAAAAACCTGACAGATCTTGGCTGGAACTTATCTGGACATCTATAATATAACAGCTAAATTAATATGCCTATTTTAACGACTTCTTTAGCAATTGGCGGTATCTGGTTTGCCGTATGGAAAAATAAGCAACAATCGCGACGAAAAAAAAATGTCAGTTCAATATTGCCAGAAAAACAACAACATTCACTTGTAAATGTAAAAGCTACTCCAACAAAAACTGATATATTAAAAAACGAGGCCGAAGCAACACATTATCAACGTATTTCACTAGTCGCTTTAGGGTTAACAAGTGCTGGTGCTATCTTTTATTCTCCTCTCACGTTACTTAGCATTCCTTTATTGACTTACAATTACTTTCATTATCTTAAAAGGTCTCATCATGTTATTTTTAAACAAAGAAAAACTATGTTGGGAATATTTGAATCGTTGAGTGCTACTGGCGTGCTGGTACTTGGAAAATATTTGGCTGCGGCTGTTCTTTTTACCATGTTTTTTACCACACGCCGACTTATTATAAAAACGGAACGCAGTACACATATTGACTTAAATAATATCTTTGGCAGTTTGCCTAAAAAAATATGGATCTTGCGGGAACATCTTGAAGTTGAGATGCCGTTAAATACCTTACAAACCAATGATATCATGGTTGTACGTGCGGGAGAAATGATTGCAGCAGACGGCAAAATTATTGCGGGTGAGGGAGTTATTGACCAATGTATGTTAACCGGTGAGAGCCAACCGGTTGAGAAAAGCAAACCAGATAAAGTATTTGCATCAACCATGCTGCTTTCGGGCTGGCTGCATATTCAGGTCGAAAAACAAGGTGAGGACACCGTTACTGGCCAGATTGTAGAAGTTTTGAAAAAAACGGCTGATTTTAAAAGTTATGTACAATCGCATGGAGAAAAAATTGTTGAAAAAGGTGCAGGTGCATCTATGCTTGCCACAGCAACCGCTTTACCATTAATGGGAACGAGTCAGGCCCTAGCATTAGTTTATTCTGGTTTCGGTTATCAGATGCGGCTGGCGGCACCACTGACTGTCCTAAATTATCTGCGAGTCGCCTCAAACAACGGCATTCTGGTTAAGGATGGACGCGCTTTGGAGAAATTATCTGAAGTAGATACCATTATCTTTGATAAAACCGGCACCTTAACGGAAACAATACCACAAGTAGAACGTATCGTGACCTGCAATGGGTTTACGGAAAGACAATTATTACAATATGCCGTCACCGCGGAACAAAGGCAAAAACATCCGATTGCTCAAGCGATTTGTCAGGCAGCTGAGCAACAAAACTTACAGAGTTTTTCCCTAGAAAATAGTGATTATGAGGTTGGATATGGTATTCGTGTGAGTTTTGTAGACGCTAAAGCAGGTGATGACGTGAAAACTGTTTTGCTGGGCAGTCAGCGTTTTATGGAAAATACCAGGATTAATATTCCCGATCATATCAATTCTTTGCAGATTGAATGCTCTGAAAAGGGTCACTCCTTAGTCTATATTGCATTGGAAAATCAACAACTGATGGGCATTATTGAACTACGTCCTAAGCTCAGAAAAAACGCCCATGAAGTCGCTAATGCATTACGCCAACAAGGTATGACACTCTATATGATTTCAGGTGATCAACAAAAACCGACTCAACAGCTTGCAGAAGTGCTTGGTATAGAAAATTACTACGCTGAAACGCTACCTGAAGACAAAGCCTTGATTGTTGAAAAGCTACAAAAACAGGGGCGAAAAGTCTGTTTCATGGGTGACGGTATTAATGATGCGGTTGCGTTACAAAAAGCCGATGTTGCTATTTCATTACACGGTGCAGCAACTATCGCTACAGATACGGCCGAAATTGTGTTAATGAAACCAGATTTATCTTATCTACCTTATCTATTGCAAATAGCTAACGATTTGAATAACCGAATAAATACGAGTACAACCTTGAATACAGCCTCTGGC
>QNER01000498.1 GCA_003646175.1 Candidatus Parabeggiatoa sp. nov. 1 | reverse complement strand
GGGCGACAAGCAGTTATCCCGCATGGTATAGGGGAACTGGCCCAAACAGCTCATACAACGATGACTAAACCTATTGGTACCGATGGGCGGTAGGCCCTAAGGAATTGGTCCAATCAGGATTGGCGGCAAACAAAATTGCAGTGGGAACGATGGTTTTTAAGCCAAACGCAAAGTATCCGGTTCATAACCATCCCACTTGGGAACTGTATGTTGTTTTGGAAGGCGAAGGTATCTTTGTCAAAAATGACCGAAGATATGACATCATGTCCGGTGATTTTCTTATCACGCGGCCTTATGATCCTCACGCCATCAAAAATACGTCCGAAACCAAACCTCTTAAATTCCTGTGGATTTGGTGGCAGGAGGGAGATGTGGGATTTGATATTATGAATGCGGGCGGACAACCGATTGATCCCGTAGAATGTTGGAAGGATAAAGAAAGTGCTTGTCTATCTCCCCTAGTTATTCCTCCTCCATTGACAGGTAAGGATGCTGATAAATATTTATACGATCCCACAATTCCTACTCCACGTCAGTAAGTTTAAACTGATTGTGGTTAGTTGGGTGATTAATTTTGAAGTGATCCTGAACCGTTTTTTTTGACAGATGAGCATTCCCATTTTGTTGGTCAATACTTTTTGGGAATGCTCCCGTTTTAAATCTTACCTGTAAATTGGAACTTAGAAAATATGAGCAGTATATCTAAAACTTCAATAACTTATGATCCAGAAAAATATGCTGACTATCAGTCAGTTGAATCTGGTACAATTTTAAATATTGAACTCAATCATATCAATACAAATCTGCTATTAGAAACCCATCAAGCGGTTTGGTCACCTACGCCATTTGCGATTAAAATGGGAGAATTTATTGTTTCTGATGGCTGTCACCAAAAAGTTGTTATGGATTTTGCATCGGGTTCTGGTTTCCTATCAGTTATTGCCCGCAAAAGTGGTGCTGCTAAAGTTATTGCCACTGATCTTAATCCCAAAGCGATTATGATGACTAAGCACAACTGGAGATTGAACAATCTCCATCCAGAGCAGCTTCATGCTATTGAATCAGACTGCTTTAATGCCATGAAAGGAAATTCAGAAATTGAAGGGCAAGTCGATATGATTTATTCCAATCCACCCACGATACCTGATTTTGAAGGTGATATTAAAAGACTGTCAGCCGGTGATTGGAATATTAATGGTAAAGGGGGAAGAATTGTCAATGATGCCTTGATTACCCAAGGGCGATATTTTCTGAAATCAGGTGGGGAAGTTTTATTTATAACGACGAGTAAACAGGGCAGTAAACTGACTTGTGAACTATTAGAACAGCATTGGGGAAAGGGCGTGAAAGCTGACAGTGACGATCCGCTTGATTACGCCATTGATTGGGAAACACGAGGTAATGCGAATTGGGCCGTGATAAAACGGGTTGATCTGTTACTATCTGATTACTACTTACCCTTTTTGCCCAAAATTAGACAGTTCGCGAAGGAACAAGGACAGCCAGAACCTCTCATCGAAAAAGAGGGAAAGTTATATCAAAAGACCTACTTTATTCGCGCCAAAAACGTTGACTGATTATTCTATATGAATTTTCCAAAAGATCTTCTTTTAAAACAAAAAGCAATACCCGGCATTATTGGAGGTTTAGGCCCTTTAGCTCACACAACCTTTGAGCATATTTTGATTGAACAAAGCACTAAACGAGGTGTTAATCGAGACCAAGATTATCCCTTATGGCTTCTTATCAATGCTGCAAATATCCCAGATCGTACAGAAAGCTTATTGGGAAAAGTAGAAAGTTGTGTTCCTTGGCTTATTAAGTATGGAAAATTCTTAGAATCAGCCGGGGTAAATTTTATAGTTGTTCCTTGTAACACTGCTCACGCTTTTTATGAACCTGTTCAGTCACATTTTCAAATTCCTTGGATTCATCTCATTGAATGTACCACTGAATTTATTATTGAAAATTATCACAATATAAAGAAAATTGGGATTCTTAGCACCGATGGCACATTGCGAGCCGCATTATATCATAACAGTTTAGTCAAAGCTGGCTTTATTCCTATATCTCTGCAACTCGGATCGGAATTCCAAAAATTGATCATGAACACAATTTATGATCTGAGTTGGGGAATCAAAGCAACTGGCTCCAAAATTTCACCACCAGCTCAACATAATTTAAGAACCATTGTTGATTATTTAGCCAAACAAGGTGCTGAAATAGTCATTGCTGGATGCAGTGAGTTATCGGTTGGGTTCTACGAAACAGAACAACTAGCCATTCCATGGCTTGATCCACTAGAAATCATTGCCAACGTGACACTTGATTTGGCATTTGGTTATCGTTCTTTACAAACATTTTCAGGTAAATAGTTTCACTAAAACAAATTTATTCAATTCAGAATTAATACCGGTTAATTCTATGAGGTTAAATATGCAACAACCATCCGTTGTATCAAGGACACGCGACTACTATAATAGCAATGAAGTGCTATCATTTCAGAGACTTATATATAAAAACAGTGATCACTGTAGCATTGGTTTATACGATGGGCAGGAATCTATACACGATGCAATGTATAAAACGGTTGAGAAAATGGCTTCGCTAGTTCCGTTTAATAAATCAAGCATCGTGTTAGATATGGGTGCCGGCTATGGTGGTGCTGCACGCTATCTTGCCAACACTGCTAACTGTTTTGTCGATTGCCTCAATTTGAGCGAAGGACAAAATAGACGCAACCGTGAATTAAATCAAAAGCAAGGACTTGATTCACAAATCCGCGTGATTGAAGGCAGCTTTGAAGAAATACCCTCGGCAAATGCACACTATGATGTCGTTTGGTCTCAAGATGCTTTGCTCTTCAGTAGTGATCGGGTTAAAATGCTTCGGGAAGTTTACCGAGTTCTGAAAAATGGAGGTCATTTTATCTTTACCGATCCAATGCAGAGCGATGACTGTCCAACCGAAATCCTCCAACCTCTTTTAAAGAGGATTCATTTAGATTCAATGTCGTCTTTTTATTTTTATCGAAATACTGCAAATACTTTGGGATTTGAAGAAGTTCAAGTGATTGAACTGACAGAACAATTAACTCAGCATTATGCACGTCTTTTGGAGCAAATAAACTCTCAATATGAAGCCTTCATCGAAGCCTCTGGTAAAGATTACATTGAACATCAGAAACGTGGCTTGAAGCATTGGGTAGAGGCTGGAAAAAAGGGCTACCTCAATTGGGGAATATTGCATTTTCGTAAATCAGCTTAATGATATTTTGCTTTTTCCCCAAGTCGTTATCATTTATTTTCAATCAACACCGGAAAAGTTTATGCTTTCACAAAACACATCAACCATTGGACTGGTTGAATTACCCTCGCTTGGATTATTTGATATTGAGGGAAAAAATAGGCTTTCTAATGAAACTAAAAACAATCCTCTAGTTAGTAAGCAAATATTACTTTCCAATCTTCAATATGCTGGGTTTGATGCCCGATTGATTGATTTAAGACAAGGCACTTATCAAGAAGAATATGGCAAGAGCATTTGGCAAAATACGGAATACAGTAAAGTCTATTTTGGTAGCAAGATTCAAGAAGTAGAACCTTTAGCGTATGATGCTTGGGGAGTGACAAACAATTTTTCTCAACATCGTGAAATTGCTTATCTGACGATTAAGCACTTAGCCAGCAAAGGTCGCCCGGTCGTTGTTGGTGGTTCGGATACCATTGCTGAACCTCAGTCTTACCTTGCAGCCGGTGCTACTGCTGTGGTATTGGATAAATCTGGTGCTGCAAATGCGCCGATCATGGACTATGTATTAGGAAAAACGCCAAGAGAAGAGCTTTCCGGTGTCATTTTAGCGAATGGTAGCCAACCCCCACTGCGAGTTCGACGACCTTTGCACCCGCAAGATTGGCCGATACCAAATATGTCAGTCATTAAGCAATGTTTAGGCACCCAACACAAGAATTTACCGCTACCAGAAGAACGACTTAAAATTGGTTCAATCATGACCGATATAGGTTGTGACCGACAGTGTGATTTTTGTCAAACTCCGACATATCATCTTGGATATCGTGCCATGTCACCAGACAGAGTTTTACAATGGTTAGTGGCTCAAAAAGAAGCCGGGGCTAAATCTGTGGTCAATTTTTCTGATCAATTTCTTGGGCGTATTCTCAAGAAAGGGGGAAAAGCTGATATTCTTGAAATAATGAAGAGTTTTAGAGAACTCGGACTTGCGGTTTTTTGGCCAAATGGACTGGAATTAAAAAAAACGACATTAGGACGTGGAATAAACCGCAAAAGTGGTGCTGATTTCACGCCAGATGAAGAACTCATTTCGGCCCTTTGGGGTTGGGATGGGAAGACCGGTTGTTATATGGCTTACATTCCCGCAGAACGTCCCGTATTTGGGCAAGAAAACTATGCGAAATTATTGCCGTGGCAAGAACACTGTGCAATTATGAAAGCAATTGCTCATTCCGGTGTACCGAATATTCGTTATGGTGTTATGATAGGGTTTGAAGATGATAACAATGAGAGTTTATTACGGCTTGAGGAAGCCGTATCAAAGCTTTATGAAGAGATTTTAGCCATTAATCCGTCGGTGAATTTTCAGGTACTTGCTATCGCACTGATCCCAATACCAGGTACACCACAGTGGGATACAGTGCATGATTCTGGACTATTACGTTCTACTGACCCCAGTATTTTTGGTGGTATGTGGACTTCTGCCGTTGATACCCGCTACCTTAGCTATAAACAAATTGCCGATTGGCAAGTACGTTTGGCACGAATTGGTGCGCCCTATATGGGACTTTAATTATCTATAGACTTTCAGATAAATAATTTCACCGAAAAGAAACTTGGTTTCTAACAAATTTTATTTTTCTGAACATCTAAACAGGAACTTTTATGACTCAAAAATCGACCATTGGACTTATTGAATTACCAGAGCTTGGACTATTTGATTCCAACGGAAACAATTGGCTTTCTCTGGATCGGGGTAATGCGCTGATTAGCAAGCAAGTATTGCTCTCTAATCTCCAAGCTGCCGGGTTTGACCCACAGTTGATTAATCTCAATCGTGGCGACTACCAAGAAGAATTTGGAACCGCGACTTGGGGAAATACCCATTTTACCAAAGTGTACCTTGGCAACAAAATTAGCGATCTCGATCCTTCGGCTTATGAAACATGGGGCGTGACCAATAACTTTGCCCAATTTCGAGAAATTGCTTGTCTGACAATTAAACACCTTGCAAGCCAAGGTAAACCCGTCGTCGTGGGTGGTTCTGATGTGATTGCTGAATCCCAGTCTTACCTTGCTGCCGGTGCCACTGCACTCGTTTTAGATAAATCCGGTGCGGCTAATGCCCCAATCATGGATTATGTACTGGGAAGAACCCCCAGAGAAGAATTATCGGGCGTTATGTTAGCTAATGGCACTCAACCATCACCGCGAGCCAGACAAGTTTTAGACCCACAAGATTGGCCGCTACCCGATGTCTCTATAGCCAAACAATGTCTAGGAACACGATATAAGGGAGTGCCTATTCCAGCCGAACTATTACCTACCGGCTCAATATTTGCCGATCTGGGTTGTGACCGGAAATGTGATTTCTGCCAAACGCCTAGATATCGGGTTGGATATCGCCCCATGTCACCAGAGCGAACTTTGCAGTGGTATAAAATCCAAAAGGAAGCCGGTGCTAAATTAATTAATAGTGCTTCCGATCAGTTTTTGGGGCGCATCATCAAGAAAGGGGGAAGAGAGGATGTTCTTGAGATTATGCAAGGCATTAGAGATTTGGGGATGTCCTTTTTTTGGAGTAATGGTTTGGAACTCAAAAAGGCAACCTTGGGACGTGGTATCAACCGTAAAGAGGGTATGAATTTAACCCCAGATGAGGAACTGATCAATGCACTTTGGGGATGGGATGGCAAAGTGGGTTGTTATTTGGCCTACGTCCCGGCCGAACGCCCTATTTTTGGACAAGAAAACTATACCAAGTTGCTTCCGTGGCAAGAGCATTGCGAGATGTTGAAGGCCATCGCTCGTGCCGGTGTACTTTATATCCGTTATGGTGTGATCATTGGCTTTGC
>QNER01000497.1 GCA_003646175.1 Candidatus Parabeggiatoa sp. nov. 1 | reverse complement strand
GGCTATCACATTTGAAGTGGTTGACATCACTGAAGAAGCTGTTATTGGGACTCGTGAAACAATTCCTTTCACAGATATTGTGAAAGTGGAGAAAAAGAAAATCAGTGTGGAAAAAACCGCAGCGGCAGGCGGTACTGTGGCGCTTTCGGCTGTAGGCACATTTATTATTTTGCTTATAATCGCTATCTTCACGAGTGGTGGGCTGCCTTAGTGTCGACGGGGCTTCGATTAGTAAAATGGGCATCCATGCCCATTTTACCGTAGCGAACCGCTTTACTAATTAAATTGGGCTCTGGCTGTCCGGTACCACGCACCGATCGGGGCGAAGGAATCGTTCCCCCATGACTTTACGACGGCTGGAATGAACTGACGAAAATGCTAAAGCGGACAGAGACGGATCAAAATCCATGGCTCGCAGCGTAGTTTTTACTGGCATTGTGTTATTCAGAACCTCTGTACAGGAAAAAATCCTAACCTATTGATACGATAAAACGGATGCTATCCCTGTTTTTGGGATAGTATCCGTCGCTGCGAGCGGCCTGAATACTTTGAAACGGATGCTATCCCTGTTTTTGGGATAGTATCCGTCGTTGTTTTAGTTCCAAGCCTGAATACGTTAAAACGGATGCTATCCCTGTTTTTGGGATAGTATCCGTCGCAGCTTTCGTTCCAAGCCTGAATACGTTGAAACGGATGCGATAGTATCCGTCGCAGCTTTCGTTCCAAGCCAGGAGTACAAACTTTAGTTTGTCTGGCCCAAGCTAAAGCTTGATAAACTGATAGGAGAATAAAAACAGCGTTAACCAACCAACTGAATAAGCGAGATTCTTCATTAAATGTCACTTTAACGTGGGACGAGTCTGCACGAACCATGCTAAAATATATTACCGAATCGGCTCTGGAACGCATATATGTCGAACCTTGATTTTTTAATAGAAAAGAATATCAGTATATTATCTTGTCCGGTTTGCAATACGCCTTTACAAAAACACCCAAAATCATATAATTGCAAAAATGGACATAATTTCGACATCGCCAAACAAGGATATCTAAATTTGTTGCAAAGCAATAAAAAACGATCCACAGATCCGGGCGATAATAGGCATATGATCAATGCCAGGCGACACTTTCTGGAGCAAGGATATTATCAGCCAATTAGCAATTTATTAAACGAAAGGCTCAGCAGTCATATTTCTCACTTTACCAATGATTTTCCTCTTCAAATAGTCGAAGTGGGTTCTGGCGACGGTTATTATATAAATCGTTTGAGAGAAACCAATGACTATTGTCATGATGGGAATTGCTATGGGGTTGACATTTCAAAAGAGGCAGCCAAAATAGCAGCGACAAAATATCAGAATATCACTTTCGTGGTAGCCAGTGCTGTTGAATTACCATTTATCAATAATAGCGTAGATGTATTAATTTCATTATTTTCTCCTTTTTATGAAGAGTCGGCAAAAAAGGTACTTGCCAAACCTGGAATAATCATCCAAGCGGTTCCTTTGACTAATCATCTGTTAGAGTTGCGTCAAGTCCTCTATAAGGAAGTCAATATCAATCACACAGCCAAAAATATTTTAACTCAGGCAAAATATTTCAAATTAGAGGAAACCAAAATACTCAATCATTCAATTCACCTTTCTGATCAGGCTTCTATCCAAGATATTTTTAGTATGACTCCTCACTACTGGAGGACGAGTCCAGAAAGAAAACGTGAGTTATCATTGCTGCAACAACTTGATGTCACATTAGAAATTGAGTTTCGCATTTATACCAATGAAAATTAAGGAGAAATATGGAGTCCAAACTTTAGTTTGGCTGTGCCTAAAAACAGAGCATCCACGAATGTCACAAACGAGAGAAACAAAATAATGAAATCAGCCGCTATTTACCGACAAGCCATCTATTGGCTCAGTGCCCATAATATTGATCAGCTCCCCGAAGATACGGGATTTGAAGTGGCTTTTGCTGGGCGTTCCAATGCGGGTAAATCCAGTGCGATTAATGCCATTGCCGGGCAAAAGGCGTTAGCACGTACCAGTAAAACACCGGGGCGTACTCAGCAGATTATTTTTTTTAAGTTAGATGAAACCCGCTGCTTGGTAGATTTGCCCGGTTATGGTTTTGCTAAAGTGCCACTGGCAGTTAAAGAGCATTGGCAAAAAACCTTAGAACGCTATTTACACACGCGCCGCAGCTTACGTGCTTTGGTATTAATGATGGATATTCGTCATCCGTTGACTGATTATGATCAACAGATGCTTGACTGGTGTCGTCTTTCCAATATGCCGGTGCATGTATTATTGACTAAAGCGGACAAACTCAGTCGTGGTAAAGGCAGCATGGTGTTACAGCAAGTGCGAAAACATTTGGCAGCCTTGTCAGGAGAAATGAGCGTACAACTATTTTCCGCTTTAAAGCGCGTTGGTATTGAGGAAGCCCAAACGCGCTTGAATGACTGGTTTGAATTAAAGATTGAACCTTGAAAATGAATATTTATCCTATTAGGGAAAAACCTTCAAGGTTTCCAAAACCTTGAAGGTTTCTAATTGGAAAAACCTTATGACTCTACCGTTTTCTGTTGATAATCTATGTACAGGACCAAAAAGTGTTCAAGCCGTGATGCTATCGCTTTTTTGGCGATAGTATCACTCCAACAATAACATTATTTATTGCGATGACATTCTTGACTGATTATAGTTGTCCGAAAATAAGGGGTTGTCAATTTAACTGTTTGTTTTTATTCGTTAAAATTGACGGACAAGCCTATTAAGGATTTTAAAGTGCAAAAGTGATACTATCGCAAAAAAAGCGATAGCATCACGAAATGTAATATTGAATTTATTATCAACAGAATTCGTTATAATCAGAAAACCGTAAAGCGTTGCAAAAACCTTGAAGGTTTCTAATTGGAAAAACCTTGAAGGTTTCTAATTGGAAAAACCTTGAAGGTTTCTAACTGTTTAGGGAAAAACCTTCAAGGTTTCCAAAACCTTGAAGGTTTCTAACTGTTTAGGGGAAAACCTTCAAGGTTTCCAAAACCTTGAAGGTTTCTAACTGCTATTCCCAATCCCCATTTCCCCATTCTTCATCATCACTTGATGACTCTTCAGCCGGTGGTGCCGATTTTTGTAAACGGCTTGGGGTTGGAATATAAGCTTGTAAATCATCGGGGGCATTGGGCAGTCCGCCACGCCCAACGATAAAAAAACGACTAGATTTGGTATCAGTCCGCGCGGCACAATGTTTTTTGATTAAGACACTGGCATCCAGAAACTCTGTCGGCAAGGTACTCATGTCCACATTAGAAACGTCGTCAATTTTGACATCACCTTCCAGTCCCGTCTCAGAAGACGCGGTTATCGAACTATTATCTGATTCTAGCCTACCGGTGATAATCAAAATCACCCCACCATTACCGCCACTGGCATTGGCAATGATTTTGCTATGAGTCAACCTAACAAAACGGGGGTTACTAATCGCCAAATTCCCGCCATTGCCTTGCCCACCGCTGACGGTGGCACTGATAATACTATTGTTCATATTTAAGTGAGTCGGCACATTAATAATGATATTCCCCCCCGTTGCCGTATTAGCAGCGGTGGAAATGATGCCGTTGTTCATCTCCAAGATGGCAGTATTGATAATAATACTACCAGCATTACCTTTTCCATTGCTGTCAGCGGAAATCAAAGCACCCTCACTTAAGCGCAACTGTTCAGTAATCTCAAGGGTAATACTGCCACCCTGTCCTGCCCCCAAAGTACTGTTATCAATTTTGCAGTCCGCGCCAAATAGGTTTAAATTGTTAGCACGGATTGTAATGCGCCCAGCATCGCCCGCGCCAGCACTGTTTTGAGACGGTTTTGAACTGGCTTGAATCGCCGACGAAAAACCGGCCGAACCTATCAGGGTAATGTCTTTTTGGACCTCAATGGTGAGATCACCCCCTTGTCCGGGCCCAAGGGTTGTGGTGCTGATGGTTCCACCAAATAAGTTTAAAGATTGGGCTTGTAGGGTAAGGTTGCCAGCATCACCGGCTTTGGCACTGGCATTCAGTGTACTTGTCCGAATTTGACTCTGTTGAGAGAGAGTTGCCTCTCCTGCTACTTTAATGATGATTTGGCCGCCTTGTCCGGGGCCATATCCACGGCTATCTATGTCTGCTTTGTTTTTGAGATGCAGCTCATTCACATCAATACCAATCACACTGCCGTTTTTATCGACTTCCGTATTGGCAATAATATCGCTGTTATCTAATAAAAATTGACCACCTCGTATATAAATATCCCCTCCCCCCTGTTGACCGACATCAACGCTGGCATGGTTTTCTAACACAATTTTGCCGAGTTGTGCGTTAGCATCGACGAATAAACCGGTGGGTGTACTTTCCAATTGATTGGCAGAGGCGATGGCGGCCAGATTAATACGTCCGGATTCTGCCCTTAAGCGGCCTGCATCAATACGGAGTTCCCCCCCTAACATTGATAATGTTTTACCTTTTCCAGTTGCCAATTTACTACCTCTTATCTCAATTGAGGCCGGTTTGGTATCCAAAAATCCAAAGGCCGAAGGTGGCGCACTCACCAACACACTACCCCGATTTCTATTTGGGCGCGTTTCAAACATCCCAGTTTCACCTAAACGGAGTTGGCTCGCGGTGCTGACATGTAAAGAGCCTTGCAAATCAAGTGTGGCATTTGCCCCAAAAACAAAACCGTCAGTATTAAGAAGATATAAATTCGCTTGGGGGATTTGAGAACGCAACTTGCCATCCATAAAACTTCTACCGCCAGTGACACGACTAATGATGTTTTTAATGGTATCGGGGCCGGAAAAAGTAGCCGTTTCATATTGGCTCAAATTGAGCCATTTGAAACTGTGAAATAAATTGCCACCACGTTGCTGTCCAAGATCCGCGGTAATGTCAAAATGGGGGCCTTCTAACGCAACGGGCAGGCCTAATGTGCCATCAAACACCACCTCCGCGGCCGTCAGTGGGGCGTAGGCGAGCCATAAGAGAGGCATTATCAGGTAATGTTTACTCAGTACTGGGTGGATAATTGTGTGCAAGTGGGGTTTCCTCACTGGTTCTCTACTGTTCCAAGATAAATCTTGGACTCCTGATAAATTTTGGACTCCTGATAAATTTTGAGTACTAGCGCTGCGTAATAATTATTTTTACCTCCAATTTCCTATCAGTAAAAACGGTGCCCAGTACGCTGGATGTTGGTAGCGAGGCTGTTTTAGCAACTCTTGTTGAGCGGCTTGTAAGGCTTTCGCTTTGGGTAATCCCTTTTGCTGTAATTGTTGATAAAACTTTTTCATTAAATGGGTTGTCGCTTTATCATCAATAAACCACAGGCTTGCCAACGCACTTTTGGCACCCGCCTTCAGAGCAATGCTCGCTAACCCCAGTGCCGCTTGATCATCACCGACAGCAGTTTGACAAGCACTCAACGTCAGTAACTCTAGGGGTTCTTGACGACGAACACTGAGTCCAATTAATGCTTCGAGTTGATTTATAGTCAGTTTCCCATCATAAGTCAATAAAAAAGTGTTTTGTGGGTTGCTATCAAATTGACCATGGGAGGCAATATGCAATATAGAGTAAAAGGTTTTTTTTAAGGTATATGCAAAATTGTCTAGCGTAAAATCTTGATCGATTAATTGGGTGACATTTTTTGCCTTATACAATTTGCTAATGCCAGCCATTTCATCACGCACAGAAACGATGGCTGAATAGCCTTGCACACTTTCCGATAAGCCATTGAGAAGAATTTTAGCGTTATTGCCGCCAGTGCTTTTAGATTCGCTCAGCGTTAAGCTTGGGAGTGTGGCAATCGCATATTTAGAGATAAGAAATTGTTTGCCATCGTGCAAGGCTGCAAAAGGAATCGTTCGCAGCACGCCATCGGGTGCTATGATAAGCGTGTCTATGTTTTGTGTGGTGAGCGAGTTTGAAAGTGGTGCGATAAGCCTTTGATACAAGCGTTTCGCATAAGGTAAAAAGTCGGTTGTCCGGCTTTCTTCCAGTTCAAAGCGAAATTCGTTCACTTCCTCTTTCAATTGACTGGCTGTGATGGGGACACTGAATTGAAGTATGCG
>QNER01000496.1 GCA_003646175.1 Candidatus Parabeggiatoa sp. nov. 1 | reverse complement strand
TTGGCACGTCATTAATTAAATCCTAGGGCGTTGCCCTAGGCTAGTATGTTATCCCCTTTCAGGGGAATTTTTGTCCTGTACCGAGTTGGAAAACACTCTATTTATAAACGTTTATTTTCAATGACGGGTAATGGGGTTGTTGAATGGGATTAATTCAAATCAATAAATGACATAAGGGCAACCATAAAGGATTGCCCCTACAGTTCGGTTTTTTGGTAAGGGCAATCCCCCGCGCAAGCCATCGAAATGGAAGCTTTCTAACGATACGATCCAAGTGCTTATGAGTTGCACTCGTGTTTAATTCATTGATTTCTGGGATTCACTGTACTCAAAGGTAACCTGCCATGTTTGAAACTGACTTAGCAACCAAAGCGGTAGCCTCTGAAAATCAAGATCAAGCTGCCATTATTGAACATCCTAAAGGCCTGTTACTTGTCATTGCAGACGGTGCCGGCGGACTTGGTGGTGGTAGAGAGGCGGCCGAACTTTTGATTAAAATTGTCAAAGAAACCGCCGTACCGGCAACAGATTTTCTTAACCCATTGATGTGGTGTACTATTTTAACCCAAGCTGATGAACAGCTATCAGCACATCCCATCGCAGGTGAAACCACAGCCGTTGTTGTGGCACTGAGCGATAATTTAGTTTGTGGCGCAAGCGTTGGTAACTCAGGCGCATTTTTAGTACAAGACCAAACCACAATCGAACTCACCACTAAACAACGGCACAGACCACTTCTCGGTTCCGAAAGTGCCATCCCCACCTCCTTTGGTTCCATCCCATTGAACGGCAGACTTCTTCTGGCCACCGACGGTTTAATCAAACACGCACCACTGGCTAAAATTCGTGAAATTATGCAAAATAACCCAACAAACACCGCCAACGCATTAGTGGAATGCGTCCGTTACCCCTCCGGCAACCTACCCGACGATGTCACGGTTATAGTCACGGATGCTATCCCTTCTTAGGGATAGTATCCGTTAACTTTGACTGACTTTCACGGATGCTATCCCTTCAAAGGGATAGTATCCGTTAACTACTTTCACGGATGCTATCCCTTTCCGGGATAGTATCCGTTAACTTTATGATAGCAACCATTTCCAGATAGGAACAACTGTAATGTTGTTATCAAGGCTCGCTTCATCATCATACGTCACGATGGTGCCGGCGGTAATGGACAATGCTTGCATCACGGTTTGCAAACCACGTAATTCCCGCTGAAAGGTTTTTTCATCTGACATATCCCAACAAACTTGAATCAATTTGATTTCATTGGAAATTTTGTGTCGGGCGAAAAAATCAGTCTCATAACCCGCCTGAGTGTTGACATATTCAATAATATAGCCGTGACGACGCAATTGCATAAAAACCTGATGTTCCAACAACGCGCCATAATTCGATGAATTGCGAAAGCGCATGGCATTCAACAAGCCAGTATCTATGGTATAGATTTTGGCTGGATTCAGTATTCGTGATTTTTCCGAGCGGCTATGTATTGGCACTCGGTAAAATAAATAGGCATCTATCAAATGATCAAGATACTCATACAAACTATTCTTGGTACACTTAACGGACATCGTTTTAAGGCCGTTGTAAAACTTATTCACGCTGAATCTACTGCCAGGTGAATTCATAATGTGGCGAACAAGATATTTAATCGCTGTGATATTATTCACCTTATGGCGTTCTATTACATCTTTCAGGAGAACAGAATCAATATAGCCCTGCAAGATTTCAATCCGCACATCACGCGCTAAGGTTTGCACCTCTGGGAAACCACCGATCTCAAAGTAATCCCGCACCGCCTTGCGTAGCACTGAAATCGTCCTCGCACCCAGTCTGGTGGGCGGTTTATCAAAAAGCCGGTGATATTTCAGAAACTCAGCAAAACTAAATGGAAATATCTCTGTTGTCAAAGAACGTCCCCGTAACTGGGTAGCTATCTCAGTACTGAGCAATTTTGATGATGAGCCCGTCAGATAAACTTGGACATTTTCGGTATCCAACAAACGCCTAATAAATAATTCCCATTGTGCGATACGTTGAATTTCGTCAAAGAAAAAATGACACTGGATATCACGATGCTCAGGATATTTGCGATAATAAATATCAAGGATGGTTTGAAAATCCTGAATCGTGAACCCAAGCAATCGATCATCTTCAAAATTGATGTAGAGCATTTGCACAATTGGAATACCATCTGCCACCAGTTCCTGCATTCTTTGATAACAGAAAAAAGTCTTGCCGGCACGCCTCATACCGATAACCACATTAGCTTTGCCCGGTATCTGCACAAATTTTTTATTCCTAGCAACCAGTGTGGGCTGTTTCCGTTCATGGAAATCATCAATAAGTTGAGCGATTATTGTTTTCATAACCTATATTATCTCTTTTTTTAAGATAAATTGAGGTGATTTTATACTTAAAAAAAAGATAATACAAATAGACGGGAAGTACAACGGATTGACGAATTTAACGGATTTATACGGAAAGTACAACTTCTTTCCGGAAAAAACGGATTTATACCAATACCTATACCTTCGCCATTTATTGTAAATTTAACAGGGTTATTATAATGAATTCCCCCATTTATCACCGCCTTATCGCTTTAAAGCTCAATTCGATGAAAATTTTAAGTTTCATTTATTTTCAATGAGTTGAATGAACCTTATTGAATACTCAACTTTTGGTGAAGGTATTATTATACGAGTAGCACAACTTCTTTCTTTCGTAACGAAACGGATGCTATCCCGCTCGATGGGATAGTATCCGTTAACTTTGAAGTTGTACTATGACAACAACCATTTCCAAATAGGAACAACTGTAATGTTGTTATCAAGGCTAGCTTCATCATCATACGTCACGATGGTGCCGGAGATAATGGACAATGCTTGCATCACGGTTTACAAACCACGACATCAAAGAGGGTTTGAAAATCCTGATTCGTGAACCCAAGCAATCGAGCATCTTCAAAGTTGAGGTAGAGCATTTGCACAATTGGAATACCATCTGCTACCAGTTCCTGCATTTTTTGATAACAGAAAAAAGTCTTGCCGGCGCGCCTCATACCGATAACCACATTAGCCTTGCCCGGTATCTGCACAAATTTGTTATTCCTAGCAACCAGTGTGGGCAGTTTCCGTTCATGGAAATCATCAATAAGTTGAGCGATTATTGTTTTCATAACCAATATTATCTCTTTTTTTTAGGCAAAACCGTAAAGCGTTTCCAAAACGCTTTACGGTTTCTACTGAAAAACTATATCTCAAAAAGGGATAACGTCAGTTAAAAGTGTAGCTGTGACGGATACTATCCCGAAAAGGGATAGCATCCGTGTAGCTGTGACGGATACTATCCCGGTAAAGGGATAGCATCCGTTTTTCGTGTCAGAACAGCAAAATATTAATCCACCCGATAATTCGGTGCTTCTTTGGTAATAGAAACATCGTGTACATGGCTTTCGCGTATGCCGGCGAAACTTATCCGTGTCAATTGCGGTTTGGTACGCATTTCTGCTAGCGTCTGGCAGCCGGTGTAGCCCATGCTGGCGCGTAAGCCACCTAATAATTGGTGAATGACATCCACTAACGGGCCTCGGTAGGGGACGCGGCCTTCAATACCTTCTGGCACTAATTTGCCCTCGCTCTTAACTTCTTCCTGAAAGTAACGATCTTTTGAGCCTTCTGATTGTGACATCGCCGCTATAGAACCCATGCCGCGATAGGTTTTATAAGCACGGCCTTGATAGAGTTCGACTTCCCCAGGGGCTTCTTCGGTGCCAGCAAACAAGCTGCCCATCATAATTGAGTGTGCCCCGGCTGCGATGGCTTTGGCAATGTCGCCAGAGTAGCGAATGCCACCATCTGCAATGATAGGAATACCTGAGCTTTTGAGTGCTTGTGCAGCATTATCAATCGCGGTGATTTGTGGGATACCCACACCTGCGACAATGCGTGTGGTGCAAATGGAGCCGGGGCCAATACCAACTTTGACAGCATCTACGCCCGCATCTGCTAACGCTTTGGCACCGTCACCGGTTGCAATATTGCCCCCTATCACTTGAACATCAGGATAATGTTGTTTGATCCAACGCACCTGATCTAACACCGTTTGAGCATGTCCATGGGCAGTATCTACGACAATCACATCAACGCCGGCTTCAACTAAAGCAACTACCCGCGCCTCGCCATCTTCTCCCGTCCCTACCGCCGCACCTACTCGTAAGCGTTTACGTTCATCTTTGCAGGCATTGGGCTTTTCGGTGGCTTTTTGAATGTCTTTGACAGTCACCATGCCGCGCAATTGGAAGTTTTCATTGATGACTAATACTTTTTCAATACGATGTTGGTGTAATAAATCTTCAATTTTTTCAAGGCTGGTACCCTCTTGTACAGTGACAAGTCGTTCTTTGGGAGTCATAATGCTTGAAACGGGATTATCAAAGCGGCTTTCAAAACGCAAATCGCGGTTGGTGACGATACCAACGAGCATTCCTTTATCAACTACGGGAACGCCAGAAATGTTATGCGCGCGGGTTAATGCAAATACTTCTTGAATACTGGTATTGGGGGAAATGGTAATGGGATCGTTGATCACGCCACTTTCAAATTTTTTCACCATTCGCACTTGTTGTGCTTGTGCATTAACCTTCATGTTTTTGTGGATAATGCCGATACCGCCTTCTTGAGCAATGGTAATGGCGAGACGTGCTTCTGTGACGGTGTCCATTGCTGCTGAGACGATAGGGATGTTTAGGTTAATGTCGCGTGTCAATAATGTGTTCAATTTGACTTGTTTGGGCAAGACAGTGGAATGGGCGGGTAATAGCAAAACATCATCAAAGGTGAGGGCTGGTTCTTGAATAATACGCATGATAGATTCCCTAATGAGAGTTAATTGTTAATAATGATTGCAGAGTCCCATATTTAAGTTTGGACTCCTATTTTTTTTGCGCGTAGGCATTATCTTGAGGTTCATACCCAAGAATACGGCGTGTATCGCTCAAATCCCATTTCATCCCAGTGTTGTTTGACATCGCATTGAGCACCGCAAATGGCACATTTTCGACTAGAATCGCTTTTTCCACCACTTGGCAATAATCGCGATTACTGAGCCACATTTGCCACCACCAATTGTTGTCCATCGCTTCGTCTGGGCGGTTTTCGCCGCGCGGTGTCCAGCCAATCCGCAAACAAATCACCGACAATCCATGCCGTTCAGAATAGCTTTTGCCAATCCGTTCCCCCATCAACTTCGTGGTACCATACGGATTGCCCGGTTTTGGTGGCGTATTGGGCGTGAGCACCACATTTTCTTCTCGATAGCCACCCATGGTATGATTTGAGCTTGCGAAGATAAGCCGTTTTGAACCTTTAGCAACCGCCGCTTCGTAAACGTTCATAAGCAGATCGAGGTTAAGTTTCACCAACGAATTCCATGAAGCACTCGGATTGGGTTCTGCCGCTAAGTGAACGACGGCATCGATACCGGCAAAATGTTGTGCCCACGCTTCATCGTAGATGCTGAGATCAGCCTGAATGATCGCCGAATCTCCTTGTTCATGACGATCTATTAAAACGAGATCGTAATTTTCTTGGGCGGTATCAAGGTGTTGGCGAATTTTATCGCCTAAATTGCCTTTTGCGCCAGTGATTAGGACTTTTTTAGGGGTTGACATAACGATTAATATTTATTAAAGGTATAAAAAAATAAAAAGTTCTACTTCTACATTTAGAGACAGAAATTTCATTTGACAGAAATTTTCTTTTCGAGTAGGATGCTCACCGCATTTTCTGAGCAAACTCTTGTTGCTAAGTTAAAAACGTTGGGATGGTATTCATTCCCATCATACATAGAGTTAAAAAGTGTTATCCGGGCTTTTTGGGCCCAAACTGGGGCAATGAAAATTGTGAATTGTGTCGCGGCTAAAGTTTTTTGTGTTTTTTGTGCATAAAAAAGTTTAGCCGCGAATATTAATTAGTTAACTGATGTTACGCGCATTGCTTCGACGATGTCACAGTTTGTGCAATAAAGCGGAAAGTGCCATACCATGATGATGTTTGGTGAAAGGGCGCAGCAAAGCGGGGACAACCGCAAAGGGGAGCCGCAAGGGGCAACCACAAGGGATTGCCCCTAC
>QNER01000495.1 GCA_003646175.1 Candidatus Parabeggiatoa sp. nov. 1 | reverse complement strand
CTTCTTCCCATTCTCCCGGTACTTCTTCCCATTCTCCTGGTGCTTCTTCCCCTCCTCCCGGTTTGTCCTCCCCTTTACTTGGTGGTTGATAGATTGGAACACCAACCGGTGTTTCTTGTTGAGGTGGGGTAACACAAGATGACAGGATTAACACACTGGTGACTGAAATGATTAACTTGCTGGTTTTTAAGAGCATATTCATATCAATGTGTGTTGGTTAGTAAAAATTGGGCCTATTACGCCTAGTGCACGAAAGCGGAAGTTCCCGTACCACCCCAACGCCAACGGCTAAAGCCGTTGTCTAAAAGCGGGGGTGCGAAGCGCAAAACCCTAAAGGGCACTGCAAGAGGGTTAGTCGGCTTTAGCCTCCTACCGCTTTCAGACAACTGCTTTAGTTGGCTGGGGGGGGTATGGAAACTTCCGCTTTACTGCACTAGTACATCCGAACTGAAATCCCTAAGCCACCCCTTTGAAAGGGCAACCACAAGGGATGGCCCCTACAATATCGATGGTTACCCCGGTTGATGGTGGTCTTGAAACTTCCGCTTTCGTGTACTATGGCGTTTTTTGGATAATCTCGTCTGGATTGATACCCAAAGCCCGCAATTGCTCGGCTAACTGGTTGGCTTGTTGCTGGAGCAACTCTTTCTCTTGTCGATCTCGTTCTTTCTCTTGCTCAGCCTGCTTAAGAGCCTGCTCTTTCTGTTGCCGTTCTTGTTCGATTTCCTCAAGCAGTAACTTGGTATGCTGTTGCGCCCATTCTTTTTGTTTGCGCTCGTTTTTGACTTGTTTTTCAGCCAATTGTCTCGCAGCCGCTTCCTCAGAAGGAGTAAACAAATAGGTTCCCGTCTTAGGATCAAATATTTTGAGATCACCTTGGGAAAGATGTAATTCAAGCCCTAACTGTTGACTCGTGAGACTGAAAATACCACCAGGAAAAAATGGCTTGGCGATAAGTGCCTGATATTGACCGGTTTCGTCTAGGCGACAACCACGTAACGCCGGTTGCATACATTCGCCTGTCGGATCATATTGAAAGTATTCTTGTATGCCTAAACGCTGATAAAGTTCGGGTTTGAACTTTTCATCTTTTTGAAAAGTTGTTGGTGACGCGATTTCAAATACCACATCTGGTGTTTTACCTTCAACCCACGTTTGATAAATCCTTCGTTTCTGTTTGGAAACGCCAAAAACCACAAAGACATCGGGAGCAACTTTGGCATTCGGATTGTCTTTTTCATAATAAATGAAAATATCACCAGACACATAAACATCCTGTTGTTCTTGGAAAAATATTTTTAACTCACTTATCAAATCCGTCATGCAGTCGCGTTGAAAATCGTTGTCAGCCATAGGTTTTCCGTCCGTGTCTGGATAGTAAATATCCTCTTTGTAAAGTACTTGTGGTGTTGCAAGTGGCATATTATTTCTCTCTGTCGTTGACAAGAAAAACGCTTTCTGGGATGGATAATGGGTAATAGGTAACGGATCATAGGTGTTCGGGATTTTAAAATTTCTCATTTAATGGTGAATGATTAATGATGAATGACTCATTAAGAATGATGAATGACTCATTAAGAATGATTAATGGTGAACGGATAATTAGATATCAAAAATGATTATTGCCGTTCAAGTTAATGTTGTCAAAAGAAATTCATCCTAAACCATTTATTTTAATTAAAATAAAAATCAGTAATTTACAATAATCCCGAATACCTATGAGGTAACGGGTAATATAATTCGTCATGAACGTTTACCTTTTCATTACCTATTACCCATTACCCATTACAATTGTAATTTATAGGTTAATGTCGTCGCTAAAATTCATAAGTATAAGTTTTCAGGCGATGTTGCCACCCCGGTAGCAAGTATTTATCTTCGGGTGTCTGTTGTACATGGCGCATGATAAGCTTGTTCGCTGTATGAGCAAACTCACCCATCACATTGCTTGAACTGCCCGGCATCCTTTCTAATACCTGCAATAAGCCCCAACCGTCATCTTGGTAAGGCTCATTTGGCGACATGCCCTTGCCTTGGAAATTGATGTAATCAATTAACGCATAAATCCCAACCGGTTTTTGCGCCACGCGATAAAATTGCTGACGCACATATTCTCGTTTTTCCTCTGTGGGCAAAACTGCCAACATTGCCGGCAACTCCTGCTCCAAGCGTTTGATGATAAACCGCACTTGTTGTGGAATATTGTCTCCGAGCAGCTTGCGTAAATCAAGCATCTTAGCACTCTCTCTATTATTATAGAATTCTTCACGGGATTTCCAAGGGCACAGGGGCTGATTTTGTAACCACTCAGGCACTGTGACATCAGCTTTTTGCAGTTGCAAAAATGCCAACAATTGTGAAAATTCATTCTCTGAGTTCTCAATGCCAGCCGGATACCATTTGAATGAACCAATACCCAATGACGCAAATGTGTCGCCTTTTTTCCAAACAGTGAGGTTTTCTGCCTGAGCGGCTCCTTCATTCATCCAAATTTTTTTGCCAATCATAGCCGCTTTATCTTCATTAAGTTCATCAAGCGGGCGGTTTGAGGGCTGCTTTGATTTTTCCGTTACATCTGCCGATTTTGATGGCGGTTGAGGTGGTTGATATAATTGAGGTTGAGGAGATTCTTGGCTAGTGCTACAAGATGACAATGTGAGGGCAGCCAACAGTGGATAAAAAGTGGTTGTTGGTGCTATTTTCATTAGCTTATATTTCCTTTTTATCTTGCCTATTAAGTTAAAAGATAAAACACCGTAATCACTACAAGAATGAGTGTTTTGTATCTAAGTACAGCGGATTGACGGATTGCTCGGATTTTTATCAATCAAGATAAGTACAGCGGATTGACGGATTGCTCGGATTTTTATCAATCAAGATAAGTATTGCTCGGATTTAATCACAATCCGTAAAATCCGGAAAGAAGCTGTACTCTACCTGACAAAAAAGTGTTCAAGTCGTGATGCTATCGCTTTTTTGCGATAGTATCACTTCTCTGTAAAATACAATACTTTTACGAGTCAATCACAAAAAAGTGTTCAAATCGTGGTCGTCCTGTAGAAGTAGTGATGATATCCAAACGGATACTATCCCTAAGAAGGGATAGCATCCGTAACATCACTACATGTTTAGGATTACCCAAGTCGTGATGCTATCGCTTGTTTTTGCGATAGTATCACTAAATAGCAAGCGGCTTGGCAAGTTAAGACTTTTTCAGATAATTGAGGGTTTATCCGCAGCGATTATCAAATCCTTGTAGTTCTTCCAGGTTTTTTCTGATAAACGGCTATGGTAAACAAAAGCAACTCCAAAACTAAAAACTGGGTGCCGGCAAAATTTGGCGCAGATATTTTTGGATACCATGATCTTGATTCCAGTTTTTTGGATAGCCTAAAGAAACTTCTTCAAAACGGACGCCATCCCGATATTTGGTTGCACGTATATGTAGATGCCCAGAAACGACTACCTTTGCGCCAAAGCGAAGATGCCAGTTTTCGGTACGGCGCGTACCACACCAAATGGAAAAGCATTGCGGAATTGTGAAGAATCGGACTAAATCTTCTCGCAAAGGATAGTGATTAATTAAAACCAGCGGCACATTTTTAGACAGTTCAAGCAATCTTGTTTCGGAATATTCACATCGGGCTTGACACCAAGCCTGTCGAGAAGGATAAGGGTTGGGATTGAGATAATATTCATCGGTGCAAACAACCCCTGAATCGGAAGCCCAAGCCACTGCGTTTTCAAGCGAAATATTATTGGGACGAAAACTATAATCATATAATAGAAAAAGCGGCACCAAATAGTGATTGCCACCTTCACCTTGCCACAATGGATAAGGATCTTCGGGCGTTAAAACACCAAAATCACGGCAAACTGAAACCATTTGTTGATACTTTTCTTCGCCGCGTTCCTTGATACCCGCCACACCTGTCCAAAGTTCATGGTTGCCCGGTACCCAGAGTAACTGGGCAAAACATTGTGTTAATTTGGCGAGTGCCAAGCGTAACTGATTGGCATGACTGCAAATATCGCCGGCAAGGATTAGCCAATCTTCGGGAAAAGCCGGTAACATTTCAAGGGCTTCATAATTAATTTTATGATCCAGATGCAGATCACTGATGGCATAAAGTTTCATAAGTTCTAAAAAAATAGCGAATAGCGAATAGCGAATAGCGAATAGGCATTATTATAAATTATTTATTATTTTTTGCTATAAATAGATGTAGGGTGGGCAACGTCTTTTTGTTGCCCACCTCCATTTTTAATCAAAAAATTATTATAAATTATTTATTATTTTTTGCTATAAATAGATGTAGGGTGGGCAACGTCTTTTTGTTGCCCACCTCCATTTTTAATCAAAAATCATTGTAACTACTCAGCCCTTTCTGGGCGCTTTATTAAAGCCCAGGGCTGCGCCCTTTTCACAATAATAACAACGAACAAGCCCTTTGTGGGCGATTTAAAATTTTAATGCGCAAAGACAAGGGCTTTAAATCATAAACACCTGCATCTGGGGCGTTGCCCCGGGCTATAATAATAAGCACACTTCGGTGCTGAGCTGTTACAAATCATTCATCATTCATCATTCACCATTCACCATTCAACAACGCCATCAACCCCGCCTCGTCAATCACTTTCACCCCCAAAGTTTGTGCTTTTTCTAATTTACTTCCCGCTTTTTCCCCCGCCACCACACAATGCGTTTTTTTGGACACGCAGCCACTGACTTTTGCGCCCAACGCTTGTAAACTGGTTTTGGCTTCATCACGAGTCAGGCGGGTTAAAGTGCCTGTTAAAACAAAGCTTTGTCCCGCCAATGGTTGCTCGGAGACGGTGAGCGATTCGTTTTCCACCCAATGCACACCTGCTGCTTGCAAGCGTTGGATAATGTCACGATGATGCGATTGTTGGAAAAAGGCCACAATATGTTTAGCGGCGATGGGGCCTATATCGGTGATTTTTTGCAAATCCTCTTCTGTTGCCTGCATCAGTTTTTCGAGGCTGCCAAAATGCTGGGCAAGGAGGCGGGCCGTGGATTCGCCGACTTCGCGGATGCCTAACGCATAGAGGAAATGGGCTAAGGTGGTAGATTTACTTTTTTCGATTGCAGTCATCACATTTTCAGCGGATTTATCCCCCATGCGCTCTAAACCCGCCCATTGTTCACGACTTAAGTGATAAATATCGGCAATGTTTGTGACGAAGTCACTTTCTATCAATTGTTCAACCAGTTTATCGCCTAAACCGTCAATATCCATGGCGCGGCGCGACGCAAAATGTTGTAACGCTTGTTTGCGTTGCGCGGGACAAACTAAGCCACCCGTGCAACGTAGCACCGCTTCACCTTCTACACGAGTCACATCAGAATCACACACCGGACATTTATTCGGTAACACAAAGGCTTCGGTACTCTCCGGCCGTTTTTCTGGCAAAACGCGCACTACTTCTGGTATTACATCACCAGCGCGGCGCACAAAAACGGTGTCCCCTACGCGCACATCTTTGCGGTTAATTTCATCTTGATTATGCAGCGTGGCATTAGTCACGGTGACACCGCCGACGCTGACGGGGGCAAGGCGGGCAACCGGGGTAAGTGCGCCGGTGCGTCCGACTTGTACGTCGATAGCTAAGACTTGTGTCAGTGCCTCTTGCGCAGGAAATTTATGGGCAATCGCCCAGCGCGGGGCGCGGGAAACAAAGCCCAAGTTTTCTTGGTGATCAATGCGATTGACTTTATACACAACACCATCAATCTCAAAAGGCAGCGCGTCGCGGTGTGCCAATATATCTTGATAGTAGTCTAAACAACATTGGACACCATGGACAATGCGTATATGGACAGAAATCGGTAGCCCCCATGCTTGCAAACGGTGCAAAATCTCGTTATGGCTATTGGGTAACGCTGCGCCTTCAACCACGCCGACGGCATAACTTAAAAAAGTCAGTGGACGAGTGGCAGTGATACGGGAATCCAGTTGACGCAAGCTGCCGGCCGCGGCATTGCGTGGATTGGCAAAAGTTTTTTCACCTTTAATGGTTTGCTGTTGATTGAGTGTTTCAAAACCCGCTTTAGGCATAAACACTTCGCCGCGCACTTCTAATACGCGAGGGTAATCTTTGCCACGCAAACGGAG
>QNER01000494.1 GCA_003646175.1 Candidatus Parabeggiatoa sp. nov. 1 | reverse complement strand
GGTCATTTAGCGGCACTGATTACATAGCAACGCGGGCTACAGGTTACATCTAGTGCAGGAAAGCTTAAATGCCAACTGCTTTAGAAACTGTGATTGCCGTGATTCTTGTGATTGAAATGTTTTTATCATCACCTCAGTCACAAGAATCAATAATGAGTACAGCGTAATGAGTACAGCGAATTAGCGAAATAAACGAATTAAAATATAATGAGTACAGCGAATGACGGGGATAAACGAATTAAAATCTCATGAGTGCAGCGAATTAGCGAAATGTCCGTGTTATTGTAATAGTATCTGTCAACCAACGTGGGCAGTAATTAACATAAATCAATTATTTACCTCACATAAGTTTTCATAATATGTTTTATAAATTCAACCATTCGTTTATTTCGTCAATTCGCTGTACTCATATGCTCAACAAACCATTCGTTTATTTCGTCAATTCGCTGTACTAAACACCGAGATAGGAATCAACTCATGCTCAGAATATCCAATAACAACAATTGGTTAATCACTGTCATGCTAAACATGCTGCTTTGCACCCCTGTTTATGCAGGGATGGATCGTGCTATCATCGCGGCAGGCGGTGAAAAGGGAACAATCGGCAGCAATAGCCTAATCTACACGTTTGGGCAAGCTTTTTCATCCAGCCCTTCGGCATCACTGCAAATTGGTTTTTTACCACCGAGTTTGTCAATTTGCCCTTTTCTTGATGGAAAATGTGAATGGGCGAAGGTTGAATTTAAAGGTTTAAAACCTTTTTATGAAGTCGGTAATACAATCAGAGTCGATTTGATAGAAGATGTTAATGTGACACGCTTTACCCAAGTTGATCTGTGGGTTGCGATTCAAACACCGGCAGCTTTGCGGTTTAGAACGCCTATAGCGTTGGAACCATTTAGCGATTCACCTCAGCCTTGGAAAGAATCGGTGCAAAATCCAGAGGTTCACCGCTTATTTGATATCCCATTAGTTGAAGGTATTGGCGGAGAATATATCTTATATGGACTTTATGTGAAAACAGGGACAAATCCGATGGAACATCTGGATAATATTGAAGCCATCCAACGTTCCAATTTAGCAATAGAAAAAACAACATTAGCCAATGAGCCTGGTTTTTCTAAGGGGAAGCGTGTGAGCTGTTTTGATGATGACTGATTCTAACGTATTCTGTGGATAATAAATTCAATGGGTTACGTTCTAATGTTATTGATTTGATGTAGGGTGGGCAGTCTTTTTTGCCCACCATTACTTATGATGGTGGGCAAAAAAAAGACTTTGCCCACCCTACTTTAATTTAATTTTTAATTTGTTGTCAACAGAAAACGATAGAATCAGGATGATTAATGGTGCCTAGTATCCGTCGTTTGAACAGGATTACACGGATTAAAGGATGGACAAGATGATATGATGAGCTGTCTATTTATTGTCTAAATCAGAATTGACAGGATTTTAGGATTTACAAAATGATACCTTTTGATATCAACAACATTATTCTGGAAATTCTATAGATTTATCTCTATAAGTAGTGAAATAACTAACTATTTTGGTTAATAAACGATAACAAAGGAGGATAACAAAAACAGGTATTTTTTTAATGACAAAACCATTATAATAAGTTTGGAAGAGCCAAATTGGGAATGCCTACCACAAAGTTTCGTGTTGTACCTGATTCACCATGAGTCAAGTTTTTATGAATGGCTGACTTATAAGTATGTGTTGTTATAAGGCATTTTGTAACGAATTCTCGAACATTGCGTCAGGATAAATGTTTACTGATTTATCATTACTTAATTTATTAATGTGGTTTCCGGTTTTAGTCAGCATCTTGTTATTGAATCTCAAAAACACTAAAATACTTGGAGTTCGCCCAATGGTTTTAGTGGTAGCATTGCTGACTTTTACCATTACTCTGGGTTTCGCTGTGCTAATCAGTATATTTATTATTTAGTACAGTTCAAGAAATCAAACTGACAACTGACAACTGATAACTGACAACTGACAACTGACAACTGACAACTGATATGGCTGATTTATCTTTACTAAGTATATTAATTTGGTTACCCATTTTGGGTGGCGTTTGGGCACTGATTGTCGGTGACAAACAAGCCTCAATGGTGCGCCCTATTGCTTTGGGGGTATCATTACTGACTTTTTTACTGTCGTTGCCACTCTTTTTTGGTTTTGATACGACGACTGCTGCGATGCAGTTTACCGAGCAACTGGCTTGGATTCCCACCTTTGGCATTAACTACCATTTAGGGGTGGACGGATTTTCCATGCCTTTGATTGTATTGACAACTTTTTCCACCGTCTTAGTAGTACTGGCAGGTTGGGAAGTCATTAAATACAAACCAGCCCAATACCTGGCCGCTTTTCTTATCATGGAAGGCCTGATGGTCGGGGTGTTTTCGGCCTTAGACGCGATTTTATTCTATGTATTTTGGGAAGCCATGCTAATCCCGATGTTTCTCATCATTGGTATCTGGGGAGGCCCGCGGCGCGTCTATGCCACCATTAAGTTTTTCCTTTACACCTTTTTTGGCTCCGTGTTGATGTTAGTGGCATTTTTGTATCTGTATTCTCAGGCCGATAGCTTTGCTATTCAGGATTACCACGACCTTGCCATGTCATTAGAAGCCCAAAAATGGATTTTTATGGCCTTTCTGGTCGCATTTGCGGTCAAAGTGCCCATGTGGCCGGTGCATACCTGGTTGCCTGATGCCCACGTTGAAGCCCCGACGGGTGGCTCAATCATCCTAGCGGCTCTCATGTTGAAAATGGGTGGCTATGGTTTCCTACGTTTTAGCTTACCAATCACACCCGATGCCAGCCGTGAATTGGATTGGCTCATCATTGCGCTGTCCTTAATTGCCATTATCTATATTGCTTTTGTGGCCCTTGTGCAACAAGACATGAAAAAACTCATTGCCTATTCTTCCATTTCCCACATGGGATTTGCCACACTAGGCTTTTTCATCGGCTTTATGATTTATAAGAATACTGGCTCATTAGACGGTGGCGCGATGGCGATGGAAGGCGGTATGGTGCAAATGATCTCGCACGGATTTATTTCTGGCGCGTTATTCCTTTGTGTTGGCGTACTCTACGACCGTTTACACAGTCGCGAAATTGCCGATTACGGCGGTGTTGCCAATACGATGCCCCGTTTTTCCATGTTTGTCGTCTTTTTTGCAATGGCAAATGCCGGCTTACCAGCAACCTCTGGCTTTGTCGGCGAGTTTTTAGTCATCCTCGCGTCATTTAAAGCCAATTTCTGGATAGCCTTCGCCGCTGCCACCATTATGATTTTAGGGGCAGCGTACACCCTATGGATGGTCAAACGGGTGATATATGGTAAAGTTGCCAATGACGGCGTAGCCTCCCTGACAGACATCAATAGGCGTGAAACGCTGATTCTCGTGGTATTAGCAATTGCAGTCTTGCTCTTTGGCATTTGGCCAGCACCGCTGCTCGATGTTATGCATGCCACCGTGCAGAATTTACTGGAACACATTTCACAAACGAAAGTGCCTGGGATGTAATTGGTGTCTGAATAGGGCAAAACCTTCAAGGTTTCCAAAACCTTGAAGGTTTCTAACTGAAATTATTATTCTTACAAACTATAGTGCAAGATCGCGGCAGTGTAAGCCCACAGGAAAACAGGGGCAACCATAAAGGATTGCCCCTACAAGAACAAACGATATTATAGGGGCAATCCCTTGTGGTTGCCCCTGTTTTCCTGTGGTACCGTTCCTTGCGCGATCGTGTACTAGTTAGCGTCCATCCGGAAACGCCAAACAATGTCATTTCGACTCACTGGAAAAATCTTAATACATTGATAACCAAAGATTTCGTGAGCTTTGCGCGTTTTTAGATGGACACTATTTTTTCACAGTCAAAGGAGAATTTTATCAAAGCCGGAAGGCTTTTGTGCTAAAAAACCCATTTTTTCTATAACGGAGCAACCTATTTGAATACAACACCACCTAAAAATAAAACCAAACAAGAACTCTTTGAGAGTCTGGAAACGGCCATTAAAACCGGCAACTATGTTTTTATGGAATATGGTGAAAAGAGTTCAGTACTAAGACAAAACGTCAACGATTTGCAGATCATAAACATCTTAACAAGTAGCACCAAAAAACATGATGCCGCAAGAGATGCTTACCAAGATGGATGTGCAGATTGGAATTATCACATTATCGGAAAAACCATCAATAATGAAAAAGTCAGGATTGTTTTGTCTTTTGATGAGTTCATACTTATCATTAAGGCAATCAATTTAGACGAAGAACAACCATAGTTCCTTGGATAAATCAGTTAGCGGAGTCGATCCTTTCGGCAGTTTGCAGGCATTCGCTTTGACACATCCCAAATCAGTTAGCTTCAAATCGCCTTTAGGCGAAAAGCGTTAGTCATTTGCGGAAGCGAGCCTTTCGGCGGTTTGCAAACTTGAAATCGGCTCCTCCCTTATTCTGTCTATAGAAGAGTAAAAAGTGGTGGCTTATGGAAAAGAAAATTGTGCCTAAATATGAATACCTCGGTATTGGCTTTCCTATCACATTGAAAGATGTTGAGTTTGTACAGATTCGTGGCAATTGGCATCCAAAGATTAATGTTCAAAAAGTGGCCGGCGAAGCTTTTCACCGTTTTTTAAAGAAGGCGCCTAAATCGCCTTTGACGGGAAATGAGATAAAGTTTATACGGGTTTATTTGAATATGAGCAAACAAGCATTGGGTAAAAGATTAAATGTTGCTCATACGACGGTTTTAAGATGGGAAAGAGCCGGTGACAAACTGCCTAAAACCAGAAAGAATTATAGCCGGGCACTTCAAAAACTAGAAACCCTCGCCCCCTCTACAATCTAATTGTTTTCCAGAAAAACCTTCAAAGTTTGGTAAACATCGAAGGTTTTGACACAAAACTTTTCTGGATAACTCTTAATGGCAGTGATTCCTAGTACTCTGTCAATGTTCTATTGACGGGTACAGGAGTCGGCCAGATTTATCTTGGACCTTCCAAACTAAAGTTTGGACTCCTGAGCCAAGTATTTTCTTTTACCCGTCAAAACAAAGTTGACAGGTACTAGACTCCATTGACTCATTATTCACTCGTTCCCAAACAAAGTTTGGGAATGACTGTGATAAAGTTCCGCTTTACGTTCAGGAGAATTGGAAAAACACTTGGAGCCTGGGGTGATGAAATTTAATATATCAAGTTTTGGGACCAAAATCACCTAATTTTACCACCCCAGATACCATCCCTTATAGATTTTCGCCAAAACCGAGAAGTCTTACCCAAAGAACGGGAGCTTTGATACCGGTTCAATCCCAAAGAGTGAGTCACCGTTTCAAGTGTCGAATCTATAATTGAAAGCCACCGCGATTTAATCCTTTCTTATAAACAATCCCTGTAGTTATTATGATTATTTTTCAATGCTTCATTTCAAAATATCAAGTTTTTACCACCCCAGATACTATCCCTTATAGATTTTCGCCAAAACCGAGAAGTATTACCCAAAGAACGGGAGCTTTGATACCGGTTCAATCCCAAAGAGTGAGTCACCGTTTCAAGTGTCGAATCGATAATTGAAAGCCACCGCGATTTAATCCTTTCTTATAAACAATCCCCGTAGTTATTGTGGTTGGATTTCAACCCAAACCTCACGTCACTCTAATCCTAACTAACAGCAACTGCAAGGATTGTAAGAAGGGATTGGATTGTGCCTTTATCGAAATCCTCAACTATAACTACAAGGATTGCTTGCTTATGACTTTCTTCTATGTACAGGAAAAAAATGATAACATATTGGTTTTAAATTGATTTCGTGATGCTATCGCTTTTTTGGCGATAGTATCACTTTGGCGATTGATTTCGTGATGCTATCGCTTTTTTTGGCGATAGTATCACTTTGGCGAATTGATTTCGTGATGCTATCGCTTTTTTGGCGAGAGTATCACTTTGGCGAATTGATTTCGTGATGCTATCGCTTTTTTGGCGAGAGTATCACTTTGGCGAATTGATTTCGTGATGCTATCGCTTTTTTGGCGAGAGTATCACTTTTGCTGATTTCGTGATGCTATCGCTTTTTTGGCGATAGTATCACTTTTGCGAAAGAAGATCGCGCAAGGATCGAGACCACCCCAACGCCAACGGCGTTGGACAGT
>QNER01000493.1 GCA_003646175.1 Candidatus Parabeggiatoa sp. nov. 1 | reverse complement strand
GCGTTGTTGAGATGTTGTTGACACCATGCGGGAATATCATCAGCAGTTGCGCATTCAGGAAAACTCCATAATCCCCCCCAAATGCCTTTTGTAGGGCGTTTTTCCAGCAAGACTTCGCCCCATTGATTTTGCAGCATGATAAAGGCAGTGGTTTTCACCGGTAATGCCTTACGGGGTTTTGGTGTCGGATAAGCCTTTTCCAGTCTATTTTGATGGGCTGTGCAATCTTGACTAAAAGGGCAAAGTACACAGTGCGGATGACTGCGTGTGCAAACCGTCGCGCCTAAATCCATAATAGCTTGCGTATAAGCGGCAACGCGCTGACTGGGTGTATTTTTTTCGGCTAAATGCCATAATTGTTCTGCCACTTTTGTTTCCCCCGCCCATCCTTCAACCGCATAATAACGGCATAAGACTCGTTTAACATTGCCATCGAGAATAGGGTAACGCTGTTCGTGTGCCAATGCCAAGATAGCCCCTGCTGTTGAGCGTCCAATGCCGGGCAAGCGCATCAATTTGTTCAAACCCGTTGGTAATTTACCCGCATACTCGGTGCATATTTGTTGGGCAGCCCGATGTAAATTGCGGGCGCGGGCATAGTATCCTAAACCTGTCCAACAGTGCAAGACTTCATCTAATGACGCAGCTGCTAAGGTTTGCACCTCTGGAAAGTATTGCATAAAACGTTGGTAATAGGGGACAACAGTCTTAACTTGGGTTTGTTGGAGCATGATTTCTGAACCCAAACACGGTAAGGCGTGGGATTTTGTTGCCAAGGTAAATCAGTGCGCCCGTATTTGTCAAACCATGTCAGGAGGTATTGACTGAAAGCTGTTGTTTTGTTCATTGCCAATGAATTGAATGATAACTCTACACCAAATGGATATATGGGGGCAACACAAAAATACTCTTGAATGTTGAACATGTCAGGTTTTGGGGTAGGAAGCTTACCACCTATCAGTTTTCAAATTCGAGGGCAAAAAACACACAAGGTGACACAGTGTTTTGTATAATAATATATAAAAATCTTAGACTTATACTCTGTGGTACTCTGTGGTACTCTGTGTACTCTGTGTTGAAAAATAGCCTTTTTTACAAACTGATAGGTGTTAAGGAGTAGGAGGTTTTATTTTTTTTGCATCATTTTCTATTTTGAGAGAAAGTGTATACACACTTCAGGCACTTCGTTCCCCTTCGTTTTCCAAGAAAAAACTGATTTTTTATTTTAATTCATACGGAAACCGATAAAAAAAACGCTATTTATGACGGTGGTAAGTATAGTATACACACTTCAGGCACTTCGTTCCCCAGAGTTAAATTTAATTTGTAATTGTAATGAAAATTCAAAGAGTTATTTTAGGATCGAAAAGTAAAAAGTTGAATATATGATATTTTAACATCAAAAATAAATGGTTTAACGTCAAAAAAAGTTTTTATCAGAGTATAATATTGTTTATTTGCTATTCACAATTTAAAAATTCGCTATTAGCGAAAGGTGAACACACAATTTTAGCCCAAACATTTATTTCATAAACAATCTGTTCTCGCGGTAAAAATGTTGAGTTGTCAATTATTTTTTCTGCTGAAGTTCGTTAACTGATTGATTAAAAATATATTTCATCAATCTTGTCTAAGGAACTGTGATTTTGTAGTTTTTGTGAAAACATTTATTATTGCTGGTTTTTTTTAACTGAGGGTATTTCGTCATATAAACAGAAAATTCTTAATATTGGCGGGGTTTTACTGGTTTTTTCGGCACTGGTTCGGTTCAATCTCACAGACAGGGTGTAGATACCCAGCTATCGAAATGAAAAACCAGGGATTACTGAGTTTTGATAGATTTTTTCACTCGAAAATCAAGGGGGGCTGCTATTTACTTATAAAAAAGCATGGAATAAAAACTTGAAAATAGCGTTTTAATTGACTGGTTTATAAGTCTATTTACAAAAAAATGAACCAGTTCATATATAACAATTATGTCTATTATTATATTGATCCCGGGATTTTTGGCAGCGTACATTGCATGGACACAGTCGCCCAACTGGGCTTTCTTAAATGTGTACGTGCCGGTATTGTTGTTTTTGCCCAGTTATTATTCTTGGTCAGTGCCGGCGTTTCCAGATCCAAATTTTCCAATGGCCACTATTCTTCCCATTGTTGGGGTGTGGGTCATACGAAACATACCGGGCTGGCGGTTTTCATTTACCGATCTATTAGTATTTGGTTATGCCTTATCGCTCATTTATTCGGAGTCCCTAAGTCCCCCCGGGCGACCACACTTTCAAAATTTCACCGCTGGCGTGCTCACTTCTGTTGTATCTCCATACATATTGGCTAAATGTTTAATTGAGCCTGCGGGATTGCGTGAGGCATTTGCCAAACGCATTGCTATCGTATTATTTATTGTTGGCGGGCTACTGGTATTTCAATCTGTTACTCAAGCGCCCTACACGCTAACACAACGACTGCTAGGTCGCTTTTTTCCGGGTCAAGGCTGGATGTCTGCCGGCGATATACGTATGGGATTGAGACGGGCTACCGGGCCTTACTCGCATGAAATTTTAGCAGGTATCATTATGTGGGTAGGTTTCCGCATCCAACGTTGGCTGGAATGGAGTCAGGCATGGCCCTCTCGCCTCCGTCTGTTACCTTGGCTACCGATTCCTACGGCGCGATTGTTGAGTTTGGGCATAATGGCAGGTGCAATAGCAACACTGGTACGTGGTCCCATGATTGGTGCTGTGGCAGCGGCTATTGTGCTTTTAATGGGGCGTTCAAAAAAACGCTGGATCATTTTTTGGTTTCTCGTTTTGAGCTTTTTTCTGGTTGGCATTCCGGTCATCAATAAGTTTATAAACTATGCTTCAGTCGATCCAAGTACGGTAGAATCAAGAAATCAAGAAACCGTTGTTTATCGTTGGCAATTGGTCATTAACTATATTGATATTGCCAAGGAGGAGATAGTATGGGGATGGGGACGTTTTGGTTGGCCGAAGGTGAAGGGTCAAAAGTCTATTGACAATCATTTATTACTGTTGTTTTTACAGCATGGAATTATGGGAGTAGGCTTTTTCATCGCAATTTTTCTAAGCATGATGATACGGTTGTTTATTCATTCTATGTTGCAACCTATAGCTGAACCTCTAGGCAGTTCATTAGGTTTTACTTTGTTAGGTTTGTATATTGTCATATTTATATCACTTGCGACTGTCTTTCAGGGGTATCAAACCGTACCTTTATTCTTTTTGATTGTGGGTTGGAGTGAAGGCTATTTGCGTTCTGGCCAAGAAAGTTTAGGGAATAGGCCAACAACTTCACCACGTTCACGTCAACCTTTCAAATTCATGCGCGTTTTGAAATGAGATAATGGGCTTCAGGGGTAATAGGTTCGTTCGCGGCTAAAATTTTTGGGGCCCAAAAAACGGATAAAAGCGAATGGGTAATCGCAAAACGTTCTTGTCTCAGGGGCTAAGCATGAAAAGTCATTATTCCTTAGACGTAAAATTCCGGCGCTGAATGGGATTGATTCAAATTAACATAAGGCATAAGGGCAACTATAAAGGATTGCCCCGAACTAAAGGGTTTAACGTTGGGGCAATCCGTAGCATAAACCATTGAAATTGAAGCTTTCCCATTTAACAGCCCCAGTGCCAAAATTCCTAACTCCTGTGGATATTGCCATGATTTCCTATGACTCAATGTCCCCCTTTAGCAAGCCGAGCAGGGTTTGCAACTGGATTCTAGGCTAAAGTTTTTGCATCGCTCCAACTTTAACCTCGAATGTTTGTTAAATATGGGGTGGTGAAAATTGTGTTCGTGGCTAAAGTTTTTTGTGCTCCAAAAAATTTAGCCGCTTCGTTCCAACCAATCCATAACTTATTGTTTTTTATATGGTTTAATTTCACTTGGTTCAACTTTTGACAACCGCTCTGTCATCAAACGCTAAAGTCTTTTCTCACCCTTAAATTGTTATTTCGAGCAAAGCTCACGAAATTTGGTTGCCAATGTTTTAAGATTTCTTTAGAATTTTGCCGTGAACACAATTCACCAGTTATAATAATATACTGACGTGGGTGATGTTTGCTAGCCCAAACTAAAATCGTCGCGATTGGACTCCATATCATCCACATTTCAGGACTACCCATGCTTTTTTAACTACAGGAGAAATTTTTATGAAAATGGTGACTGCCATTATTAAACCGTTCAAACTGGATGATGTGCGGGAAGCACTTTCAGAGATTGGTGTACAAGGTATTACGGTGACTGAAGTGAAAGGTTTTGGTCGCCAAAAAGGCCATACGGAATTGTACCGGGGGGCAGAATATGTGGTGGATTTTTTGCCGAAGGTGAAAATTGAAGCCGCTGTCAGTGAAGACTCAGTTGAGCAAGTCATTGATGCCATCACGAAATCTGCAAACACGGGCAAAATTGGGGACGGCAAAATTTTTGTCCATAGTCTTGAGCAGGTGATTCGCATTCGTACTGGAGAAACGGGTCAAGATGCGCTTTAATAGGAGACAAAAGGGTAAAACCAGCATGATAATACCAAAATACCAATGGGTTATGAAGGGTTTGCTGATAGCCGTTATCGCGGGGCTGCCTTCTTTGACTTTTGCTGAAGATACTTTGAGTGCGGGAGACACTGCTTGGATGTTGACAGCAACAGCATTGGTGTTGTTTATGACTATCCCCGGCCTTTCCTTATTTTATGCCGGTATGGTGCGTAGTAAAAACGTTTTATCGGTGCTGATGCAGTGTTTTGCCATCACTTCACTGATGACTGTGCTTTGGGTGTTATATCTCTATAGCCTCGCCTTTACCGATGGCGGTGCAATGAACGCTTTTATCGGGGGGTTGGATAAGGCTTTCCTAGCCGGCATAAGCGTGGACACTCTCAAGGGTACCATTCCCGAAACTGTATTTCTCACTTTCCAAATGACCTTTGTGATCATTACCCCCGCGCTGATCGTGGGCGCGTTTGCAGAACGCATGAAGTTTTCAGCCATGCTGGTGTTTATGGCATTGTGGGCGACGCTTGTGTATGCGCCCATCTGTCACTGGGTTTGGGGCGGTGGTTGGCTCGGTGATTATGGTGTGCTGGATTTTGCCGGTGGCACGGTGGTACATATTAATGCGGGTATTGCCGGCTTGGTAGCCGCATTGATGTTGGGCAAACGCAAAGGTTATCCACAAGTTGCAATGCCCCCGCATAATCTGACTTACACCGTAATCGGTGCTTCTATGCTGTGGGTGGGTTGGTTTGGTTTCAATGCCGGTAGCCAATTGGCCGCCGATGGTGTCGCGGGCATGGCGATGGCAGTGACCCAAATTGCAACTGCGAGCGCTGCGCTGGCGTGGATGCTCAGTGAATGGGTGTCGCATGGTAAGCCCAGCGCACTCGGTATTGCCTCAGGTGCTGTAGCTGGGCTAGTTGCCATTACGCCGGCTTCCGGCTATGTGGGTCCAATGGGTGCGCTGGCAATTGGCGCGGCTGCCGGGGTGGGTTGTTTCTTGGCAGCTACCAAAGTGAAGCGGGCTTTCGGTTATGACGATTCTTTGGATGTGTTCGGTGTGCATGCGGTAGGCGGCATTATCGGCGCGATTTTAACCGGGGTATTTGCGGCAACCACTTTGGGCGGTGCTGGTTTTGGTGAAGGTAACACCACGATGGGTGCCCAAGTAATAGCTCAACTGATTGGTGTCGTTGCCACCATCGGCTTTACCGCTATTATGAGTGTCATCATCCTGAAGGTAATAGATGTGATTATTGGCTTGCGTGTTGATGAAGAGCAAGAAACTGAGGGTTTGGATATGGCTTTACACGATGAACGTGGTTATATCCTTTAATGGCATAAAGTAGGGGAAAGGGAGAACGCTCCAAGGGGAGAGCGAAAAGGAGAAAACCAGACAGCACTTGGTAAAATCGTTCTCCCCCTTTAGGGCGATGCTAAAGTCGTTACCCTTTTGAACCAAACTCCACGAGTTATCGTTCGTTATTGCTCTTGTTCTCACCTTATGCTTTCGAGGGGGAAACGAACTTTTGAATGGGTGTATTAGATTTTTTCCCGATCCCCTTGAACCGATCCCCTTTACCGATTCTTTTGTAAACGTTTTAAAAAAACCGTCATTTCTTTAGCCGCTTGTTTATCCCCCTTTTTTTCTGCCACCGCAATACCTTGCGTATAAACGTC
>QNER01000492.1 GCA_003646175.1 Candidatus Parabeggiatoa sp. nov. 1 | reverse complement strand
CCCGGAAAAAAGGGTAAAACGGATACTATCCCGGAAAAAAGGGATAGCATTCGTTAAAATCTCCCGGAAAAAAGGGTAAAACGGATACTATCCCGAAAAAAAGGGATAGCATCCGTTAAAATCCCGGAAAAAATGGTAAAACGGATACTATCCCGGAAAAAAGGGATAGCATCCGTTCAGTTGTTAGTCATAAGAAATCCAGTGCGGTTCACGATAATAGTTAGCGGGGTAAGAACGTATTTGAAAAGTGACTCCTGACTCACGTAGTTCCCGTATCGTTTGAATTGTGGCGCGTAAATTTTTGAGAGTTTCTTGAAATTTTTCATACGGAATATCAATTGCCATTTCTTCCGCTTGTGCCAAGTAAATAACCAATTTTACTTTGTAAACGTATTTCATAACACAAAATTTAAATTTATCTTCTTTTGCGATCTGGTTAATCTTGGCAATAATCGCTTGATGTTTGAGCCCCTTAACCTTTTGCTTTTTGACTCGTACCGCTTCTCTTTTGAGATAATTAGTCTCAAGCCTGTTATATTCCAGTTTCATCTTATCAAAAAGCGTATATATTTGCTCAAGATCATAAACCGGAGAGTTAAGCCAATGCCTATCTTCAATGATAAATTCATTTTGATCATTAAACCTCAAGCCAAATTCTTGATCGCTATAATATTTTGATGAGGAAATAATGTTAAAGCAACAAATCTCGTCAGGGTTTTTGTTCTTATATTTGTAATAACTAGACGGATTCTTTATTTCAACGCCATTGTTCGTGCTTAATGCCGGTTTGACATTTGAAATAAGCACTGTCTTTTCTGAGCCAGATTTGACAATAGGCACTTCACCTTTAAAGTGTTCCCGAAAGATTTTTTGGATTGTGCTGTCATGTAGTGGTGTGTCCATTTTTTTTCTTCAACGAATTTAACTCAAGTTCCCCCCAGGTTTCACCCTCATCGTTATACATAAGTATTTAAGCATTTTATTTTTAATAATATTTGTAGCCACCCCAGTCTTTTTTTTGCCCACCATTTTTAAGGTGGGCAAAAAAAGCCTTGGGTGGCTACGTTTTAACTTATGTATAACGATGAGAGGTTTCACCTGGGGCTATTCACATTTTCAGGTAAATGTACTTTTAGCGAAACATTTACCTGAAAGGCAAAAGTTTTTGCGAGCAAAAACTTTAGCCTGAAAACTAACTGAAGGGTTGGCGCAGATTTGATATATTTTTCTACAGGTTCCACTTCCGTTCTAATCAGAATTTTTTCCCTTCTTTCCCTTTGTACCGATCCCCTTTCCCCTTTATAAGCTATCGTGGGTTATCCAACCATAGCCCCGATGCCCAGAATCGGCTTTTAATTTAAAGGTGAACCCCGACTTTTGCAGTTCTCTGACATTGTGAATGAATGAACGCAAATCTTTTAACATCTCTTGAAATTCTTTGTAAGGAATATCAACTTCTATTATGCCACCTTCAAGACGAATACCCAGTTTTAATTTTCTTTCATATTCCCGGGTATAAAAATCAAACCGATCTTCTTTAGCGATTTCCTTTACCTTAGCAATAATCGCTTGTTGTTTCAACGAGTTAATCTTTTCTTTTTTTAAGCGAAGTGCCTTTTTTTCGCCATACGCGACTTTCAGTTTATCAATAAAGGCATAAATTTGCTCTACCTGATAAACAATTGTGTTATCACTGTAGTGTTTTATGAGAAGTTCATTCTCTTGACTAAATTTAATGGTAAAGGAGTCACTCCTATAATATCTGAATCTGTCATCCTCTTCCTGAACTGAGAAACGACAAACTGTATCTGGATCCTTATCACGGGATGAGTAATAAGACGATATATCAACACCTTTGATTTTTTCTAAATCAGATTTAAGAGACGAAATAAACGCTTTGTGTTCAGGCACATTTTTAATGACAGGTGTTTCGCCAATAAAATGTTCCCGTAATATTTTTGCCATGGTTCTGGAATTTAAAGACATAATATACGTCAATACGTTTGCTGGCAGCGAATAAAACAATTAATTTATATTTCAAGCCTATGTACAGGACAAAAAACATAATAATTTGATTTTTATATCAATATAACGATGATGTTCAAGTTTTTGGCTTTGGGTTGTGTGTTGCCCCTATTAACCAGCCGCAAAGCCCCTGGCTATAATAATACGCACCGAAGGGGCTCTAGCCCCTTTGGTGCGACGTTAATATAGTGGGCAAGCGGGTGGTCAGATTCGGGACAATGTTTGAGAGAGTGTTGCCCGCTTACCCACCCTACGAGACTATTTTCATGGATATGAATGGTGGGCAAGCGGGTGGTCAGATTCGGGACAATGTTTGAGAAAGTGCCACCCGCTTACCCACCCTACGAGACTATTTTCATGGATATGAATGGTGGGCAAGCGGGTGGTCAGATTCGGGACAATGTTTGAGAGAGTGCCACCCGCTTACCCACCCTACGAGACTTCACAATTCACAATTTTCATCACCCCAGCATCATATTGTTGCATTCTTGTGCTTAAGGTAACGTTAACGTAGGTGGTGCAGAATCCGCAAATTCATGTATCCACATATAAGTTGTTCCCGCGACAGCAGCCGGCATCACGAAAAAGTTGACAAACGGAATAAGCATAACCATTAAAACGGTACTCCCAAATCCTAACGTGAGTGTGCGTTTTTGAGCCAATATTTTGCGGATTGCTCGGGCATTGTAACCGTGATTACCCAATGGTGCGTCAGCATATTCTAGGCTGACAAGCCACGCGCCAAATAAAAACCATAGCAATGGTGAGATAATATTGATAACGGGAATCAATGACACGATCAATATCAAAAAGGCCAACCAGAGGTAGTACAATAATTTTTCAATGGGAGCCCAGAAAATGCCGAGAATAAAGCCAAACAAAGACTCTGGGGGAGATTGTATGGTTTTACCCGTTAAGTGTTTTTCAACGGCTTTTGCCAATAAGCCATTAAAGGGGCTACCGATTAAATTTCCCACAAACGTAAAGGTAAAAAATACTGTTATCGGGGCAAGTACGATAAACAAAGGCCACATGAGCCAACGCACCAGCGAAACCAACCATTCCCAGTCAGGTAACTCAGATTCTATTTGTGCGACGATAGTCTCAATGACTATTGGAAATTGCTGCCACGCATAATAGATTAATGCACTGAATAACAGGATATTAATCAATAAAGGAATGACTACCCACGGGCGGATGCCCGGTTTAAAGATCAGGGAAAACCCTTTGAAAAAATAGTTGATACCGCTTATCGGGTTATTTGACATGTTAAATTTTAACTCCTACGCTGTTTAATGTAAGGCGGATTAAATAACTGATGTGACGCACAATGGTTCCACAAGCCAACATGCCTTGGGCTAAAGCCCAAGGCTAAAAGCGAAAGTCGGCTAAAGCCGACTGATAAAATGGATGGTAGTCCTGAAATGTGAGTGATATTTTTTAACCCCAGGTTTTATTAAGGCTATTCACATTCAACCCCGAAGGCGTTGGAACGTTGATTATAGTCAAGCGATAGAAATGCACACCCCGGACTCCATCACCCACATTGCACCACTACCAAATGGATTGAGTCACCTTTAGGTGACTTTCGCTTTTAGCCTAGGGCTTTAGCCCTAGGCTTGCTTGGAAATTCAGTGCGTAACATCAGTTAAATAACACTAATCCCTCCTATACTACTGAAAACTAAAAACAGATATGTTAACAGATTTTACTCAACACTGTGCATTGGTGACAGGCGCGACGAGCCAAATCGGACGATTTTTATTGCCACGTTTGCAAGCTGCTGATTTCACAGTCATTGCTATCAGTCGGCAACCACCTTCAAATCCCCCCGCCCCCGGGCTTATTTGGCAACAAGCAGATTTACACGTTCCATCATCTTTACCAGTTTTTAAGCCTAATCTATTATTTCATCTCGCGCCTTTGCCATTGTTGCCACCGTTATTGGCACACTTTTCCCGTGAGATGCCCTTAAAAAAAATTATTGCTTTTAGTTCAACCAGTTGCTTTACCAAAGCCAATTCTCCCGAACCTAAAGAAAGATCGATAGCTGCGCAATTAACCGAAGCCGAAACCAGATTGATAACCGAGTGTCAGGCGCGTGGCATTGCATGGACGCTATTTCGTCCGACATTGATTTATGGTTGTGGTATTGATAAAAATGTGACTTTTATTGCCAAATTTATTCGTCGCTTTGGTTTTTTTTCGCTGTTGGGACAGGGAACGGGATTGCGTCAACCGGTACATGCAGATGATTTGGCTTGCGCCTGTGTGCAAGCCTGCGTCTCTTCGCGGGCGGTGAATAAAGCGTATAATTTAAGTGGCGGACAAACTCTGAGTTATCACAATATGGTTGAAGCCATTTTTCACGCTTTAGGCAAAAAACCGCGTATTATGTCTATCCCGCTACCTATCTTTAAATTGATAGCTCGCTGTATGAGTTGGTTGCCTCGCTATGCCCATTTATCAGCTATGGTAGCACGAATGAATCAAGATTTGTGCTTTGATCATGCGACAGCATCCGATGATTTTGGTTATCAGCCCAGAACATTTAGTGATAATGATATGGGGTTTGAACGCCCTTAATTAACCTATCGTTTTTCAGATAAATAATTTCAGTTAGAAACCGTAAAGCGTTTTTGCAACGCTTTACGGTTTTACCCTAAATATTTTTCTGAACGTCTATATGTCGTTTGGAAAAATAACAGGCCTTGCTTGAACATAACAAATCTCAAGGCTTTGAATTCCAGGCTAACGTTTTTTGTGCATAAAAAACGTACGTTAGTTTGGAACTGATTTCCACGCAACAGTTTTTGCGCGCAAAAACTATCGCAAAGAATTAACAATTGATTTGTTTGCTCCAGTTGACAGCATCGCTCCAACTTTCGCGGCGAACTGAAAAGCTATATAGTTTTTCAGATAGAAACCTTCAAGGTTTCCAAAACCTTGAAGGTTTTGCCCTAAATATTTTTCTGAACGTCTATAGCATCACTTTGTGGTGGGTATAAACTGAAAACTGAAAATGGATAACATGATTCTTATTTTGATGGTGATAGCTTTTTTGGTATCGGCATTATTGACACTGTATTTCAGCCGCCCTGGAACAGTCTTTTGTGTTCTCGATAAGCCCAATGCACGCTCTTTACACACCCGCCCTATTCCTATTAGTGGCGGACTTGCGATGCTCATGACGTTAACAATATTGGCTAGCCTTGGTTGGTACTCTATCCCAATGCAAGATTATTTTTGGTTATTTATCAGTGGGTTATTAATTGCTATGATTTCCTTTATTGATGATTGCCGTCAAGTTGCTATCTTGTATCGCTTATTGGTGCATTTTTTCGCTACCGCTTTGTTGTTGTGGCAAGGCGAATTTTGGATAACCCAATTGGTTTTGCCCGGCTGGGATTGGGCATGGCTATCATTTTTACAAATCGGTGTTTCATTTTTATTTGTCGTCTGGATGATTAATTTATATAACTTTATGGATGGCATGGATGGATTTGCGGGCGGCATGGCAGTGTTTGGCTTTAGCACTTTAGCGGTGCTAGGCGGGTTGGCTGATCAGCGATTATTTATGGTGATGAATCTGATTGTTGCCAGTGCAGCGGGTGGCTTTTTAGTCTTTAATTTTCCCCCCGCACGGATTTTTATGGGTGACGTTGGCTCATCAAGTTTAGGATTTTTAGCGGCTGCTTTTAGCTTATGGGGCAGTCGTGATGGGATTTTTCCATTGTGGGTGGCACTGCTCTTGTTTTCACCCTTTATTGTCGATGCGACGGTGACATTGTTACGGCGCTTATTACGGAGAGAACCAGTTTGGTTAGCGCATAAATCCCATTATTATCAACGATTAGTACAATTAGGCTGGGGACATAAACGTACTGTGTTATGGGAATATGTGTTGATGGCAGCGTGTAGCGTATCTGCGTTACTTGCGCCGTCATTACCAGTTTATGCACAATGGATTTTATTGGTGGGCTGGAGTTTGATTTACATTTTATTGATGTATTTGGTAGGGTGGTTAGAGCGTCATAGCAGCTATTCTGATCATCAGGGTTGAAATAACGCAATTAGCGAATTTAGAATAACGAATAATTGAGTAAGGTAGTCGTGCATAACTTGATTTTCATTCGTTTCAGGTGAACCTGGTACGAAAAAATTCATAACT